>JAFDAT010000141.1:0-3949 GCA_019313725.1 Deltaproteobacteria bacterium | reverse complement strand
AGAAAAATTTGTGATTGATGCGGAGGAACTGGATGACATGGGGCTTCATGTCGGGCGATCCGGAAAATTGGATGGTTTTCGCGGGAGAGGATGCCAGCGATGCAGGGGAACCGGCTATAAAGGCAGGACCGGCATCCATGAAGTGCTGCCCTATTCCGAGACGATCAAAAAAATCACCGTGAAAAATACGGACCTGGAGTTGCTGAGAGCACAGGCCATAAAAGAGGGGATGGTCAACCTGAGGGAGAATGCCATCCGGAAGTTTTTAGATGGCGCGACGACGTATCAGGAGGTATTGCGGGTGACTTGGGAACAATTTTGACAGCAACCCCATAAATTTTCATGCTCTGACGCGCACAGCAAAGCATGAAACATCCACTATCACTAAATTATCCGTATGTTCATTTTACGCGAATTCATAAAAAAAGGGTACCGGTTCTGCCGGCACCCTCTTTTTTTTTTCAGATCCGTATTATTCGACCGGTGTCCGGAAGGTGGCACCGGGTGCCACGGCGTAGTCCGTCTGGGTCAACAGTACCGTGGATACAAATTTTTCGGTGTGCAGTACGATTAACCTGCCGTAATCTATGGGTGAGTAGAGTATCTTTTTATTGTTCTGGATTCCTTCCTGACGGTGATAAATGCTGTACTGCTGCCCCGGCACAATATCGTCCTCACTGCCTTTGTCGATGAAGGCGACCATGTGATCACCAAGCAGTTCCGCGTGCTCTTCCGAGATTATAATCCTGCCGTCGATGCCTGAGGGGCTGAGAGCGATGGGAATCTTCGGGGAACGTCGAACATAGGGCAGAATGAAATCATCGACATTGATGGCCCGGTATGACGCCACCACATTGCCCACCACATAATCGGACTCCTTTTTGGTGATTTCGATCCTACCGACAATATAATACTGGGCTCCAAGTTTCCTGTTTTGCTTTTTGTCAGGTGTGGGCTCCAGCTTTCGGTAGATGGTAAACTGACTGCCGCGCTGCAGCTTTTCGGCGTTTTCCTCATCATAAGCCATGTAAACGGTATCTCCGGTATCAACCAGTCGTTGATTGTCTTTAATGTCGAAGATGGTCGCCAGAGGCTTAATCTCATCCTTGGTGATAAAACCGACCTGATCTATGGAAGGGTAGAGATAATAAACTGGTTCCGCAACTTTCCCCTGATCAGCGTCATCGGAGATCTCGACATCTGCAGAACTTTCTTCAGCCAGACTCTCGGTTTCAGGCGCTGTCAGGCTGAATGTGTCACTGCCTTTTTTCTGGTAAAGCCGGATGCGTTCACCGGGATATATCCAGTGCGGATTGGGGATTTGATCATTTTCCTGCCACAGTTCCGGCCACAACCAGGGTGAATCGAAAAAGTGATCGGACAGATCCCAGAGCGTATCGCCTTTCTGGATGGTATAGTAGAATCCTGCTTCGTGTTCGACAGTTTCCTGAACTGCCTGTGCCAGGGAACCGGGTGCAAAGGCCAGCGCCATTGTGGCGGATACAAACAAGCAGGTGATTGCCATCATGATTCTGTTACCATTCATCACTGGTCTCCATATTTGGGTTGCGGTTGGCGGTTGATGACCATTACACCCTCCCTACTATCCTGTTTTGGTGTGTTTTGTCAAGCATTTCAGCCCAATCGGAACATCAAATAAAAAACCCCCGTACTTTTTCATGTACGGGGGTTTTTATGTAACTAAGGGTATTACGGATCGGTTACATCATACCGCCCATGCCGCCCATGCCGCCGCCCATACCCGGTGCGCCGCCCGGCATGGCCGGTTCTGGCGTGTCACTAGGCTTTTCAGCGACCATGGCCTCGGTGGTCAGCATCAGACCGGCAACGCTGCCTGCGTTCTGCAGAGCAAAGCGCACGACCTTGGTCGGATCGATAACACCGGCCTTGATCAAGTCTTCATAGGTGTTGGTTTCGGCGTTGAATCCAACGGCGCCGTCGGTATTCTTAACCTTGTCGATGACCACGGATCCTTCATAACCGGCGTTGTTGGCAATCTGGCGCAGGGGTTCTTCGATAGCGCGCATGACAACTCTTACACCCAGTTTCTGATCGGCCTTGATTTTTATCTTTTCCAGAGCGGGCAGGGCGCGGACGAGCGCTACACCGCCACCGGGGACGATGCCTTCCTCAACTGCCGCACGCGTGGCGTTCAGCGCATCTTCCACCCGGGCTTTTTTCTCTTTCATCTCAGTTTCGGTGGCTGCGCCGACGTTAATGACAGCTACGCCGCCGATCAGCTTGGCCAGTCGTTCCTGGAGTTTTTCACGATCATAATCCGAGGAGGTCTCATCGATCTGAGCACGGATCTGTTTGACACGGCCTTCCAGGGTGGCACGTTTGCCGGCACCGTCGATAACCGTTGTGTTGTCCTTGTCGATGGTAATGCGTTTGGCTTTACCCAGATCGGTTACGGTGAGGTTTTCGAGCTTGATGCCCAGGTCTTCCGATACAACCTGGCCGCCGGTCAAAATGGCGATGTCTTCGAGCATGGCCTTTCTGCGATCGCCGAATCCCGGTGCTTTGACGGCCGCAACATTCAGGGTGCCTCTCAATTTATTGACAACCAGTGTGGCCAGGGCTTCACCGTCCACGTCCTCGGCGATGATCATGAGCGGCTTACCCATCTTGGCAACTTGCTCGAGCACGGGAAGAAGGTCTTTCATGTTGCTGATTTTCTTTTCGTTGATCAGAATGTAAGGGTCTTCAAGGGACACAACCATTTTTTCCGGGTCGGTTACGAAGTAGGGAGAGAGGTAGCCGCGGTCGAACTGCATACCCTCTACGACCTCAAGGGTCGTCTCCATGCTTTTAGCCTCTTCAACCGTGATGACACCCTCTTTGCCGACTTTGTTCATAGCTTCGGCAATAATGTTCCCGATGGTCGTATCATTGTTGGCCGAGATGGTGCCCACCTGGGCGATTTCCCTCTGATCCTTGGTCGGTTTACTCATCTTGTGAAGCTCTGCGACAGCTACTTCTATCGCTTTATCGACGCCTCTTTTAATCGCCATGGGATTGTTGCCGGCCGCTACGAGCTTCTGACCTTCCTCATAAATACCACGGGCAAGCACGGTGGCGGTGGTGGTGCCGTCGCCAGCCATGTCACTGGTTTTGCTGGCTACTTCTTTAACCATCTGGGCGCCCATGTTTTCGAATTTATCTTCAATCTCGATCTCTTTGGCAACGGTTACACCGTCTTTGGTTACGGTAGGGGAGCCCCAGGATTTGTCGATGACGACGTTCCGGCCCTTGGGGCCAAGTGTCACAACAACTGCGTCAGCCAATGTTTTTACACCGTTAAGCATTGCTTCACGGGCTTTCATGTCGTACTTAACCATTTTTCCAGCCATCTTAATATTCCTCCATCACTAAATAACAGTTAGATTATTCGATTACGCCAAGAACATCGTCTTCACGCATGATAATGTATTCATCACCATCGACTTTGACTTCGGTTCCGGCATATTTGCCGAACAGAATCTTGTCGCCTTTTTTAACTTCCAGAGGGACACGTTTGCCGTCGTCGCCGACTTTCCCGTTGCCCACGGCAGAAATCTTGCCCTCGGCAGGTTTTTCCTTGGCGGTGTCGGGGATGATGATGCCACCCTTGGTTGTTGTTTGCTCTTCTACGCGTTGTACCAAAATACGATCCTGCAATGGTCTCAGTTTCATTTTTCCAACTCTCCTTTTTCGTGTTTCATAATGGTTGACAATTAAAATTAACCGCTAACAAATGTTTATAACTTTAAGGTGAAGAACGATTTTAAAAAAAAGTAATCACACATTTTTGTTTGTAAAGAGTCGCGGATAAAAAAATACATCATTCTAATCAACGGCTTTTTTAGGCGTTTTTTTTGTACTGTCCGTTCCCCCCCCCGACGCCTTTTTTTCAGGTTTTGAGGAAGGTTCGCTGGGCGATTTTTCC
>JAFDAT010000526.1 GCA_019313725.1 Deltaproteobacteria bacterium | reverse complement strand
TAAAAAAGAATCTCAAGAAAAAATGAATCCGGTTTCTGATTCATTTTTTCTTGAGATTCTTTTTTAGTTGTTTCTCGAGATCGGCAAAGAGATTTTTTTTCTTTTCCTGCTGATCTTTCTGAATAGAGGCGATTTTCTTGGAGTGCTCTTGCCTTGATGCCTGGAATTCCTTCAGGGCTTCCTCCATGCGGTCTTCTTTTTCCTCTACAGGGATCTCCTCTAGCTTGAGGTGATCCTTGATAAAAAGGCGTGGCCCAAAGGCGCTTTCAACCAGTTTGACCACCTGGCGTTCTTTAAGCTTCCGACAGATATAGTTCCCCTGCTCCAGTGAAACGGAGAGCATCTCGCAAACGTCGTCAATGGCCGGTGGTGCGGCATTGCGGTGATCGAGGATCCGGATGGCGGATACGAACAGGTGCCCATTTTTATATAAAATCGTTGCTTGCATGGCATGCCTTTATTTAACCTGAATTGAGCGGACTTTTATGATCTGCACCAACCTTTTATGAACGTTCCTTTGTCAAAATATAGGCACATTTCCAGGGGAAAAATCGCTCAACGCAGGTTGACATAGATTCTGAAGGAGAGTAACATTCAGATCCAATTAGTCAACCCTGTGGTCGCATAAATTTTCATGCCCATGCGTGCACAACGAAGCATGAAACAGAGGCAATCTATGAATATTCTGGTGGTCATTCAAATAGATCACATGAAAATTTATAACCATGGAAACAATTTATTATAATGGGAGGTTGTTATGACAGAGATTGTCGATGTGAGAGCAAGGGAGATTCTGGATTCAAGAGGGAATCCCACCGTGGAAGTGGACGTGGCGGTGGCATGTGGCGCTGTTGGACGCGCAGCGGTGCCATCGGGTGCATCCACCGGCAAGCGGGAAGCTCTCGAACTTCGCAACAAAAGGGCCAAACGATACGGGGGCAAGGGCGTTGTCACGGCTGTAAAAAACGTCATGGAAAAAATCGGTCCCGCAATTCAGGGTGTGGACGCAGCCGATCAGGTTGCTCTTGATAAGATGATGATCGGACTGGACGGAACGCCCAATAAATCCAAACTGGGTGCCAACGCGATTCTCGGCGTTTCCATGGCCGCTTCCCGGGCCGCGGCCATGGCATACGAGATGCCGCTTTATCGTTACCTGGGAGGCATCAATGCAAGAGTGCTGCCCATGCCGATGATGAATATCATCAATGGCGGGGCACATGCCGCCAACAATCTGGACATACAGGAATTCATGATTGTTCCGGTGGGTGCCAAAAGCATTGCCCAGGCGGTCCAGATGGGGTCCGAAATATTTCACCAGCTCAAGAAAATTTTAAAGGGGAAAAAACTGAACACCGCCGTGGGTGACGAGGGTGGTTTTGCCCCGAGTCTGGATTCAAACGAGGAGGCCGTCAAATATATTATCCGTGCGGTAAAAGAGGCCGGTTACAAACCCGGTTTGGAGGTCGGGATTGCTCTGGATGCTGCTGCCAGCGAGTTCTACAAAAAAGGGAAATATGTGCTGGCCTCCGAAAAAAAGAAGCTGACAGCGCAGCAGTTAATCGATTACTATGAGGAACTGGTCGATAAATATCCCATCATGTCCATTGAAGACGGCCTCGCCGAACAGGACTGGGAAGGCTGGGAAGCCATGACGGATCGCCTCGAGGGCATGATCCAGCTTGTCGGGGATGATATTTTCGTAACCAACCCTAAAATTTTCAGCAAGGGGATCGAACAGGGAATCGCCAACTCGATTCTGATCAAACTGAACCAGATCGGAACGGTTACCGAAACCCTGGATGCCATTGAAATGGCCAAACAATCCGGCTATACGACCGTTATCTCCCACAGGTCGGGCGAAACCGAAGACACTTTTATCGCCGATCTGGTGGTAGGCGTGAACGGCGGCCAGATAAAGACCGGTTCCATGTCGAGGAGTGACCGGGTTGCCAAGTACAATCAACTCATCAGAATCGAAGAGGAGTTGGGCGTGGCCGCCCAGTTTTCCGATGATATTTTTATCGTAGGGTGATGCGGGTTGAAGATCAAGGCTACCAGATATTCCTTGGCCAATTTGTTCATGCAGCCAAAGGGCCTATTATGCTTCATGTCGTCAATTGTGCTGGTGCTGGCTTTTATCGCTTCGGCCGGTGCCTACATTCTGAGGGGACCGCATATCATCGAACTGATGGTGCGGCAGCTCGGAAGGCCGGGCACGTT
>JAFDAT010000525.1 GCA_019313725.1 Deltaproteobacteria bacterium | reverse complement strand
ATTTCGTATCTTTCTGAATCATGACGGTCTCTCCATAAGGCGCCAGGTCATGCATCAAAAAGCGGAATTCAAAAATGGCAAAATGGATCTTGTCACCGCTTTTCAGGCGAACCGGATTGTTTTCCTTGACAGGTTTTTCGTTCAGGCGCGTGCCGTTGGTACTTCTGTGGTCCTCGAGATAATAATATCCGTCTTTATAGTCGATAGTGGCATGCAGGCTTGAAATAGATTCCTTGGGGATCACGATGTCATTGCTCGAATCCCTGCCGATGCTTACGGATTTATGATTCAGGGGAAAGGTTATGGATTCACTGGAAATAATGTTTTCGGTATCGATCAACTCCGCCTGATCCATGGGCCTTTCCCTGGGCCCGTTCACAGGGAGTACTTCCTTCTGAGCATCCGGTTTGATCAGGATTGTCTTTTTTTTACGCATAAAAACAAAGTAAATTAAAATCAATCCGGCCAGGATCACCAAGGCCAGGATCAATGGGAACAACATGGTTCCCTTCTCGGCCGGCCCCGCATCCCCGTTTTCGACAGGACGCGTGTCCGGAATTGCTTTCTCATCCGGGAGCTTTGGTTTGTCGGCAACGGTTAGAGGCGATTCCGGCTCTGCCTGGGCCGATTTTGAAATGATATCGTCAATTTTTTTGAAAACGGATTCGACTTCATCCACAGTGAAGGCTCGAAAATATTCCCCATCCGTGTTTACGGCCAAGGTCTGCATCAGGCGGAAATCCGCTTGTTCCGTAAAAGCGACACCGAAAATCCGGATACCCAGTTTTTTGCATTCCAGAGTAAGCGTTTCCTTCAGCCATTTTTCCGCTTCGAGGTCCTGATTTTTATTGCCGGTGTCGACAATGCCGTCGGTCAGCAGAATGACAATTTTCTCAGCATCCTGTCTTCCGCTGGTTTTGAGTTCGTAAACAGCTCTCTCGACACCCGCCGGTGTATTGGTGAACTGCCCCTTGTAGGTAATCATATCGAGGCCCAGGAGAAACCGTTCAACACTCTCCGCCGTCGTTATGCCCGACAGCGGTTCGATCAAGCGGGCATCGGTGTCAAATATGACCATCCCGATCCGGACCTCTTCATCCAGTCCCTCCAGGAAATTGATCACCACGGTCTTGGTGATGAATTCTGGATCGTTTTTTATCATGCTGCCTGAGTTGTCCAGCACAAAGATGACATCCACGTTTTTTTGAATCCGGCGGTCTGTCGCCGCCGCAGAATCGGCTTGTCCGATCAGTAAAAACAGCAGCACCAGGCACCCGAGCATCCCCCAAAATGTGTTTCTGACCAGTCCCATAAAATTATCCCCTGTACACTCAATTGTATTGGCAGCATCATTTTTCTGTATAAAGTACCGTTGACATCCAAAAGTGTTTCCACTATATACAAAACTAATTTTGAAATAACAATATGTTAAACATGAAGCTCGTACTTTTTCTTGATGGGGTTGCATCTCTTGAAAAACAGACATTTCAGCTTCGCACATTTTCAGAAGGACGGTTCTGTTCAGCACGGCATTACCGCCCCTGGTGAAAGGTAAAAAATGTATCTTTCCCATTTCGACTTAAAAGAAAAGCCTTTTCAAATCAGCCCTGATCCTCGTTTTTTGTGGCTGGGTGAAACCCACAAGGAAGCGCTGGCAAGGCTCAAATACGGCATCCACGACAACCGCGGCTTCCTGCTGTTGGTAGGTGATGTCGGTACAGGCAAGACGACCCTTATCAATGGATTGCTGGACAGCCTGGACAAGAACACCCTGGTGGCCACCATCCCGGATCCTGGACTGGAAAAGCTGGATTTTTTCAACTTCCTGGTTCATGCTTTTAACATCAACAAACAATTCACCAGCAAAGGCGACTTCCTGGTCCACTTCATACACTTCCTGCACAAAGCCAGCGCCGACAACAAGCGGGTCCTGATTATCATCGATGAAGCCCAACGGCTCGAACACGAAATGCTTGAGGAAATCAGACAACTCTCAAACATCGAAACACAAAGCGCCAAGCTACTCAACATTTTCCTGGTGGGGCAGAATGAGCTCAATGAAAACCTGCTGGAAAATCGAAACAGGGCACTTCTGCAGCGCATCACGACCCGCTATAATATCGCTCCCCTGCCGAGTAAGGAAATAGATGAATATATAAAATTTCGCCTCAAAGTTGCGGGATGTGAAAAAAATATCTTCAGTTCCGGTGCCGTGCGCCAGGT
>JAFDAT010000524.1 GCA_019313725.1 Deltaproteobacteria bacterium | reverse complement strand
TGAACAAGGACGGTACCTTGTGTGCCAAGGGGAGAAGCGAGCAGGTGGCCGTAACGTACCCGGAAACCGAAATACAGTTCGAAATTCCTGAAGACATTCGTAAAGCGTTGGGATTTTAATCATGACACCTGATTTCCAAAAAGCGCATATTACAGGCGTTGAAAGGGTTGCCGCTTGGTCCGATGTCCTGGACGACATCAATGTATTCCCGGTCGCCGATGGCGATACCGGGCGCAACCTGATTGCCAGCCTTACACCGCTGCGTTATCTGGAGGAAAACCTGGAAGATACGATTTACAGGCTCCTGCTGTCGGCCAGGGGGAATTCCGGCAATATCGCGGCCCAGTTTTTCTCCGGGCTTCTGACTGCCGACTCCTTTGCCGGCCTTGCTCAAGCTGCGGCAGAGGGCCGGGACAAAGCCCAGCAGGCCGTCCGCAATCCCGTCCGCGGTACCATGCTGACCGTGCTGGAAAACCTGGTGGAATTCTTAACGAACAATGATTTTGAAAACAGTGTCGAATATGTGGACAGAATCATCGACATGCTGGAAGAATCCGTCAGAACCACACCCGAACAATTGCCTGAGTTGAAGCAGGCCGGGGTTGTGGATTCCGGCGCCCTGGGCATTTTTATTTTTATGGAAGGCTTTTTTCGGAGCCTTATCGGCCAGCACAATGGATTTCGTTCGGTTTCAGCCATATTTAAGGGCCTGCTTGAAATTGCACCCGCCTACCAGGTGGAGGACGCGGATGGCTACTGCATCGATACGGTCATCCATTCCAATAAAAACACGCAGGAAAAAATCGAGAACCTCGCCCGGCAGGGGGAAAGCGTGGTGATCATTCCCCACAAGAATTTTTTAAAGGTCCATCTGCATACCGGCAGCTCCAGTGAAGCCAGGGCCCAAATCGAATCCCTCGGAGAAGTCGTCCACTGGGAGGACGACAACCTCGGTTCTCAGATAAGGGATTTTAAACGGCAACAGCAACAAGGCGCAATCCACATCATGACGGATGCAGCCGGTTCAGTGACTCGGGAGGATTCCCGGGAACTGGGGCTCACCCTTTTGGACAGCTATATCATTGCCGGAAAAAAATCATTGCCGGAGACGATTTTTTCCCCGCAAGAACTTTACAAAACCATGCGGCAGGGCACCCGGGTTTCCACATCCCAGGCGTCCACGTTTGAACGCAACGAGTATTATCAAAGAGTCGTAAACCAGTACGGTAAAGTGCTCTACCTCTGTGTCGGATCGGTTTATACCGGGAATTACGATGTGGCTGTCGACTGGAAGGCCCATAACGATCCCGAGGATCGCCTGACCATCATCGACACGAATGCGGCATCCGGCAAGCTGGGCGCAATTGTCATCACAACCGCCAGGTATGCGGCGCGTACCGATGACCCGCCGGCGGTGATAGCCTTTGCGCGCAAAATGGTAGAAACCAGCCGGGAATACATTTTTCTGGACCGGCTCAAATATCTGGCCGCCGGCGGCCGCATGCCCAGGGCCAAAGCTGTTTTTGGCGATGTGCTGCATGTCAAACCGATTATAAGCCTGACAACCGAAGGCGCTAAAAAAGTTGGAACCGCAAAAAATCGTAAGGGCCAGTTTAAATTCGCCCTCGAAAAAATTGAAGAAGCTTTCAATAAAGCGTCCTCCCCGTTCATCATGCTCGAGTATTCTGATAATTACGACTGGGTCGACAGTGTGGTAAAAAAAGAAATTCGAGTACGCTGCCCTCATGCTGAAATACGACTGCAGCCGATTTCCCTGACCTCCGGTGTTCATTTCGGTCCCGGGGCCTGGGCCATGGCCTTTATACCGTCGTGATGCCCTGCAGTGGAACGCATAAAGGTTCTGAAAAGAGAAAAAACGGTTCCTTTGCCTTCATTATTCCCGTGTATAACCATGGATCGACAGTTGCTTCCGTCGTCGAAAAAGCCCTCAATCTCAATCTGCCGGTCATTGTTGTGGATGACGGATCAACGGATGCCGGTACCGATTGCCTGCACGAGTGGGACGGGGTTGACGTGCTGCACCATCGTAAAAACCGGGGTAAGGGTGCGGCCATTCTGACCGGCTGCGATCGGGCTGTGGAAATTGCGGACTGTGCCATCACCATAGATGCCGACGGACAACACCACCCTGCCGATGCCCTGACTTTGATCGAGGCTATACCGGAAAATGCCAGACCGTTGGTGGTGGGCGCCAGACAGGGCATG
>JAFDAT010000523.1 GCA_019313725.1 Deltaproteobacteria bacterium | reverse complement strand
TATAAGTGATCTAAAGTTGATGAATCGCTACGCTCTGCCATTTATAAAAAAGATAGAATTCCTTAACTTTAGGCACTTTAGTTCACTTTAGCCCACTTTAGGCACTCATATGTTGTGGCGTAGATACTCCCTTCCAGGGAGCATCCAGTGCCGGGCCCTCTGGACCCGGGTATCTACTTATAGGTCTATAAACGGGGGTCTGCGTCATTATCTACAAGAGAACAACCGGTTGCCGCTTAAAACTTAAAACCTAAATCTTAAAACGATTGATGTTACAGATATGCCATCAGTTGGGAAAGTGTGGTAATGACAATATCCGGGATAACCCCCCGGCACCGTTCATCGTTTTCTCTCAGCCTGAGTGACCTGCGGTCCCCTGCAAAGAGAGCGGTTTTGAAGCCGATTTTCTTGGCGGGCATGATGTCGTTGAGCATGTCGTTGCCCACATAAAGCACGTCGGCCGGCGAAACCGCCCGGCGTTCCAGCCGTTTTTTGGCCAATTGAAACAGATACTCGGAAGGTTTAGCACATTCCGATGTATAGGAAAAGATCAACAGGTCTTTTTGAAACCCCATTTGTTCGAGGGCGGCGCCGAGAAACCACTCAACCAGCAGGGGCGTGTAAAACTGGGCATTGGAAATGATGCCCATGTTACCGTTTTTCCGACATTTTCCTATCAGTCGTTTCAGGCCCGGCATGGGATAGATCGGGTTGGCAATGAGCTCAAACGCCAGCGCAAACCTGCGAACGGACCTTCTGTCGGGCCAATCCAGCACTTTCGTCCAGATATGATCGATTTTTACTTCCGGGTATTGGGTCCCGGATGCTTTCAGCTGGGCATGCCTCTGGTCGATGGCCGAAAAAAAATCTTCCAGCAGTCTGGCGGGAGAACGGTGGATTCCAAATTCGAGCAGGAGCGGCCTTAGACGGGAATCACTGCGGATAGCCTGCATGGACGTTCCAACATCGCCCGATCCGCTGATAAGCAGGGTGCCGTAGATGTCGAAAATCAGGCACCGTACCACACCGTCAATACTCCCGGAAGGTTGCAGGCCGGTGGGCAGCGGTTCCAGCGGGCGAATATATTTTTCAGCAAGAAGTTTATTCAACATAGGGCCGCCACTTCAACAGGCTGAAGGACTCGAGATTGAAAAAGGATGCGGCCAGGCGATGCTTGTCGATGCGCTGTTTTACGGCATGGCCTGAAACTGCGCGGTACGTTTCCAGGAGGTTTTCTTTATAGGCCCCGGTGCCGAAAGCGTGCGTAATCGTTTTGTGGTTGTGATCGATGATTTTTTCAATATCGATAGGTAAAAAAGGTTGTTGCAGAAACGGATTGATTGTCCGCAGCCGGTCTTTTTTATCGGATTCGGCAAGCAGGGCCTGAATGATCCGTTTTTGAAAAGATTCATCCAGCAGACCGAAGTCGATGACGCCTGTGGCCAGCATTTTTTCGGCGATCTTGTCAAGGCGGGCCACCGTATGATGCAATCCGAAGTGAGCACTGTTGTCCAGGATACAGGTTTTCCATCGGGTGAAAAAGCGCTGATGGTCAATCCATGACAAGGGTACCAGCAGGTTTCGGTATAGGTGATCCAGTCGTAGGCCTTTGCGGGTGAAGTCGTGGGTGATATCTGCAAGATTTCTGCCCCAGACCGGTTTGCCGGCTGTCCAGGCTTCGAGAAAGGCATAGCCGAATCCCTCGGTGATGCTGGTGGTGAGCAGATATTGAGAGCGGTTGAGCAATTCTTCAAAATCGCGGTCAAGGCCTGCATCGAAGCGGATGTTCAGACGGTTATCCGCGGCGAAGCGCTTCCAGCCCTGGTAGGCCACCAGGTCGGCAGGGCTGTTGGGGGGCAGGGTGATGGAGAGGGATTGACTTTTTTCGAAATAGAGCGACAGCAAAAGGGCTTCCCCTATATTTTTCCGCCGGATAGCCCTGACCGGGTAGAGGATCTCTTCTGTAGCGCAGGTTGGCCGGACTGCAGCACCCAGCGGCTTGACCGGGTTAAAAACCTTGTGAAGGCCTTCGGGTTTCAGACCGGCATGCAGCAGTATACGGTAATCTCTAGAGTTTATCACGCCGTAGTGGCAGTCATGGGGATATTCTTGCGGGAAATAGGCCAGGGGCCGTCCGTCTTCGGCAAAATCGTGGATCTGGAGAAAAAGGGTCACGCCCAGTTCCTGAAGCGCTTTGAGAATGTCCAGGAAGGCGCTGTTTTTTGCCA
>JAFDAT010000140.1 GCA_019313725.1 Deltaproteobacteria bacterium | reverse complement strand
AAGATGCTGCCGGCAGGCCCCACGTAAACTGGAGGAATTTAAAGAAAACAGTACCGCCAGGTCACTGGGAACCCGATATCCGTTTATCCAGGGCGCCATG
Source organism: Deltaproteobacteria bacterium (assembly GCA_019313725.1). GTDB lineage: Bacteria > Desulfobacterota > Desulfobacteria > Desulfobacterales > B30-G6 > JAJDNW01. Next base: position 7,944 of record JAFDAT010000140.1, on the reverse strand, counting down.
TCATGGATCAGCGACATGCCGGAATTTGCTGTGGCTGTATCTGAAGCGGGAGCGATGCCCACCGTAGCCCTTGGACTGCAAAGTCGAACGGAAATAGAGCAGAACCTGGAGGCCCTGATAGAGGTCATGGGGGATAATCCCTACGCGGTAAATTTTATCGCCTTGCCCGAAAATCCGCACCTCGAACAACAGCTTGCCTGGATAGAGCAAAACCGTCCGCCTTTTGCGGTTATTGCGGCCGGACCGCCATCTTATGCCGCCAGACTTCAGGCGAAGGGAATCCAGACCATCTACGTCACCTCCAGCGAAGGCCTGATCCGTATCGCCCTTGAATCAGGGGTGCGGTTTGTTGTGCTGGAAGGCAACGAGGCCGGCGGACACGTGGGCGAACACTCTACCCTGACCCTGGCGCAGATTGCATTGGAGTTCAAGCGCAGGGAACCCGAACTTTTCAGAGATCGGCACGTGGTGCTTGCAGGAGGAATATTTAATCGAAACACCGTCTTCAGGGCGGCTATGCTGGGTGCTACGGCAGTACAGATGGGTACAGCATACCTGGCCACCCGGGAAATCGTTGCCACGGGTGCGCTGAGCCCGTTGTACCAGCAGCTCATTATTGATTCCGAACCGGGCATGACGGAGATTTCCGGTGAAAGCATCGGTCTTAGAGTTCGATCCCTAAAAACCCCTATAATAGACGACATCTGCACCCTGGAGAGAGAATGGGCTGCCGGTCAGCACGATGAATCATCTTTTCGCCACCGCCTGGAAGCCATGAGTGCAAACAGTCTCCTCATCGCAGCCCGGGGCATCGAAAGCCCCAACGGTCGTGTCTTGGATGAAAAAACCTGTTTCCGTAAGGGTCAGTTCATGTGCGGCGCCATCGCCGGAACTATCCAAAGCGTACCCACCATTGCGGAGTTTCACCGCGCCTTGGCCGAGGATCCGGTTGAACTGACACTTCCCGACAAAAAAGAGCCCCCTTCTGTCTCGGTGATTCACCGGAAAGGCGGCGATCGGATAGCCGTCACGGGAATGGCCTTGGTCAATTCATTGGGCAACTCCCCAAAGGAAATCTGGGAGGCGTCCCTGGCCATGAAGAGTGGTATCACCACGATACCAGGCTCCAGGTGGAACCATGACCTGTATTATGATCCCGACCCCCGTACCCAGGGCAAATCGTACTGCAATGTGGGCGCATTTCAGCATATCGATATCTCCCGCAAGGTATTGGACATCGCGCCTCAGGATTTCCGTTCAATGGCCGATTCAACCAGACTGACCCTATGGCTGGCCCAAGAAGTCATAAGGGATTCGGGAATCCTGGATTCCGACATTCCCAGGGATCGCATCAGCGTGCTTATTTCCCAGAATTCGGGGGAAGCCGCCAATACGCTCACCGACCTGGTCCTTGACGTCAATTCCCACCAGATCCTTCAGTCCATGCAGGATGTCGTTCCCTTGACGCCGGATCAGGTAGCAGCCGTCCGGGAAAAGATCCACTCGGGCCGCCTCAGGGTGGACGACACCACCCTCCTGGGCCGGCTCAATTGCACGGCAGGCGGGTTTGTCAGCAACCGGTACGGACTCCAGGGTCCGAGCTACTCGGTCTCGGCTGCCTGTGCTACGGGACTGGTGGCCCTCTACAGCGCGATCCAGATGATCCGCAACGGTATTATCGATGCGGCAGTTGTGGGTGGTGGAGAGGAACGACTTCACCCCAGCCATTTTCTTGAATTTTCCGCGCTTAAGGCCCTGGCCATGCTGTCGGGCGTTGAATGCCCTGTCCAGGAGACCAGCCGGCCTTTTGACGCCAATCGCGATGGCATGGTCCTGGGCGAGGGGGGTGGTATGATCGTCATCGAACGAGAGTCGGTGGCCAAACAGCGCGGCGCCTGCATCCACGCTTACATCACCGGTCTGGGTGCGAGCAATAATGATCAAGGTCTGGTAGAGCCTCTGGCCGAAACCCAGATAATCGCCCTGCGGTCATCCTACCGTGATGCGGGTTACGGGCTCGACCATGTTGATCTGGTGGAATGCCATGCCACCAGCACGGTTCAGGGGGATATCGAGGAAGTCAAGAGCCTCTTGGCCTTAAAATCCTCCACCCGGGGGACAATGCTAAGCTCCTTCAAGGCCCAGATTGGCCACACCCTGGGTGCTTCCGGACTCAACAGCCTTGTCCGGGGCGTCATCGCCATGCAGAAGGGCATATTTCCACCCACCCCGACCTACCGTTCGCGCGATGCCCGGATAGATTTTGAAGCCGGAGGATTTAATGTTCCTGTCCAGCCGGTTGACTGGCCGCGGCCTTCGGACCGCCCCCGGCGGCTGCAGATCAATGCCTTCGGCTTCGGGGGGGCCAATTACGTTGCCCAGGTCGAGGAGTGCCGGGAAGCTTATGGTCACGTGATGCCTTCCAGAATATTGCCTGGAAAACCTGATGGCCGGGGGGAGGCAAAACCAGAAGAACGCCCCCCCGTCCAAGGCGTCTCATTTTTTATAACCCAGATGGCCGGCAGACGCTGTCGACTGGGAGTCGTGGCGCCCAGTGAAACCGAAGCCCGTACCCGGGTGACAAATCTGGCACCTGTCAAACCTGGTGATGCCTTTTCGAAAAAATCCCTCCGGGTCATGGCCCGTAATGGTCTATTTGCCGCGCCGGCCGATGAGCATATCAATCCTCTGGCCTTTGTGTTCGCCGGCCAGGGATCCCAGTACGTGGGTATGGGAAAAACACTTTACCAGACTTTTCCCGGTGTCCGCAAATGGATGGACAGGGTCGCCTCAGCCGCTGATTTTGATCTGCTGGACCTTTTGTTCAATTCAAGGGAACAGGACCTGCAAAAGACACGCTGGCAGCAACCGGCACTCTATGCCCTGGAAATCGGGATGGTCCAGTACCTGAGGTCCATTGGCGTCACCCCTGCGGCAATGGCCGGGCACAGTCTGGGTGAACTCGTGGCCTTGGGCGTCGCCGGCGTGTTTTCCTGCGAAGATGGTTTTCGTATCGTGAACAAGCGGGCTCAATGCATGGACAAGGCCTGCGGTCTGCGGGGCGATCCAGGCACCATGCTAGCCGTCGACGCGCCTAAGGCCTATCTGGAAGAAAAGCTGAATAATCTTGAAAACGTCTTCTACACCAATATCAACTCGCCCCGACAGGTGGTGATCGGGGGGGATACTGAACCGGTTCTGGCACTTGCGGAGGAGATTAAACGCGATGGCCACAAAGCGACCCAGTTAAAGGTGAGCATGGCCTTTCACTCGCCCATCATGAAAGTTATTCATGATGAAATGGCTGACTTCATTTCAGGCATTACCTTTCATCGCCCCGGAATTCCGGTGGTCTCCAACACCACCATGGCGCCCTATCCTGACGACCCGGACCAGATACGTGAAATCCTCATGGCGCATCTGGAATCACCCGTTCACTGGATGCAGAATGTCGAAACCCTTTGGAATGATTTCGGCGTCAGGTGCTTTGTTGAGATCGGTCCCAAAGATACGCTCTGCAGTCTCGTGGGAGAGACCCTGGAAAAAGCCCTTTGCATCCCAACCTGCATGCCGGAGGATGAAGTGTACGCCTATCGGGCAGGCATGGCCCATCTGTACGCACTGGGGCATCTGGATCAGGTTCCGGTGTTGAAAGCAACGGATTGCCGCCCCGTTTCCTCCCGGGTGGCCGACATCACGATCCGACCCCCATCCGAAGACCGTGTGGGCGCCATTGTCCAGCGTGAAATAAATGCCTTTGTGCTCGAATCTTTCGGTAAAATCATCAAACCGCAGATCGTAGATGCGGTTCGCCAGGAACTGGATCCCGGCTTCACTTCGGAGCATCTCCATGCAATGCTTGAGCATTCATCGCCCCCCCTGCTTTTGAATGAACCCGCGGTCAGCGGCGAAAACGGCGTTCAACCACTCGCCCGGAAGACAGGCCAGGCACCCCTACCCCCGTCACCCCCGACCACAGAAAGGGACGAAGAGGCGGTGGATTATCTGGAACAGGTTATCCAGATTATCATGGAAGGAACCGGGTATGAACGGGACGAAATCGAGCCTGACATGGACCTCCGTAAGGATTTGGCCATCCGTTCGAGCCGTCTGCCTGTCCTCATGGATGGATTCGAGCGACGATTCAACATCACGATTCATGTTGAAGATTTCTTGGATAAACGCACGGTAAGAGAAATTGCCGACAAGATCGAAGCATTGGCAGGTCAGGACGGAAGGAAAACGCCGGTAGGCGAGCCTCTTGACCCTAAGGCCATAAACACGGCGGGCAATTCTACCCCTGAGGACGACCCTCAAAAGGAATCTCTCAAGCGACTGACCCTGGAAGAGGCCGAACTTCCTACTGGAGCCCTGGTACCGCTCACCCTGGCACCGGATCAGACGGTGGCAGTCCTGGGAACCGTTACGGGATCGTCTTTTGCCGCCGATCTGTCCCTGCACTTGAAGAAGCGGTTCGGTGCCCGCATGCTGCTCATGGACTGCTCGAGTTCGGGCAACGGCGGCAAATACGATCTGCGCACAGCAAAAGGCGCCCGGAACGTTGTGCGGCAGCTTGAAACAGCACCGTCCCTGGCGGGTCTGGTTCTGGTTCTGGAAGACGACCCGAAACACGCTCTGTCGGGAGCTGAAGACACTGCGGCCTTTCTTACCGGGTTCTTCAGATGTTTCCAATGCCTCATGCATTCCAAGAACAAGATTTTCTGCTTGAGCCTGATGCGAGATGTGGCCCTGCACACGTCTGAAGCAATTGCCGGAGAAGGCGTCCTGGGAATGCTTCTGGCAGCCAACCTGGAATATCCCTCCCTGTTGCTTCGGAGCGCGACCCTGGGTGTGGGCATGGACACTGAAAATGCCCTGAACGTTATCCTGAATACCGGGAACCCGGTTGTTCAGTTAATCTGTCGCGACCAGAAAACGTTTACCCTCAAAGCCGTCAATGTGCCGCTTGCGCTAAGGTGTGGATCCCGGCTTAAACTGGGTGCCGGCGATGTGGTCGTAATTTCAGGCGGGGCAAAAGGCGTTACCTACCGTATCGCCCGAGCCCTGGCCCCTTTTAAAATCCGGGTGGTGTTGTTGGGAAGAACCGAGATGGATCCTGCAACGGCCTATAGTACCCTGCGCAAGCTCGGTGGCTACGCAAAAAAAACTGTAGCCGCCTATGCTGGTAAACCGCAGGGTGACACGGAAAAAAATCTGGCAGCACTGGATATCGCTCGCAATGTGTCGCGGCTTTCCGCCCTGGGGTTAAAAGCTTCCTATCACAGCTGTGACGTGGCCGATCCTATAAAGGTGGCTCAAACCCTGGACCAGGTGGTAAAACGGTACGGTCGTATAGATGGGATCATTCACGGGGCCGGCATCATTCGAGACAGCTTAATGGATTCCATGACACCTGACGATTTCAAACGGGTTATGGAAGTAAAGTTCACGGGTGCCTGGCATCTGTTCCGTAAATCCAGAAAACACGGGCTGCGGTTTTTTACAGGACTTTCCTCCATCGTGGCTATCCAGGGCAACGTCGGCCAGGTCAATTACTGCGCTGCCAACCGGTCGCTTTCCGCCCTGCTGTATTCGATGTCGGCCACTAGCCCGGGACTGTTTACTAAGGTCCTGATGCTTCCGCCCATCGAAGGCACAGGCATGGCCGAAGACCCGGAAGTCAAGGCGTTGATGAAGCTCAAAGGGCTGGAGTCCGCGTTTGTTCACGCGGACGAGCTGGCCCAGTTGTTCTGTCGAGAACTTTTCCTGGGTTCACCCCACCCGGCAGGGATCATGCTGGCGCGTACCTTTCCGACGGTCAAGGGAACCCTGGTGGGACCGACGAAATGCGATGCCGAGACGACCCGGCTCTGCAAGGAGGGCACCCGTTTCCGGCAGCAAGAATTTCCCATGATAGGGATTGTGGAAAAACTGGACCTTGCAGAAGGCACGTTGGTTGCCCGGCGAATGTTTGCACCGGCCGTCGACCTCTGGCTGGGGGATCACAAACCCTTCAAGTTTCTCAAACATGCTTTGGTGTCGGGGATCATGGCAGTGGAGACCTTCCTGGAATCTGCTCGCATGCTATTCCCCTACCTGAGCGTGGTCGGCATACGGCAATTGACATTCGAAGACATCCTGGAATGCCCCCGGCACATGGAGCGAGAAGGACGCATAATTTGTCAACACGCCGAGGGGGTGGGGCAAGACGTTCGCTGTGATGTTCGCCTGTCCAGTGCAAACCTGTCGCCTTCGGGACGAATCCTGGACAACTGGTCCACCAACTACCAGGGCCAGGTCATCCTCGGAATGAAAACAACATCCCTGCAGCCCTGGCCGGATTTTGCAGTCAGAAAGGACGAACTGGACACGCGGGCCATGGAGCCCTCAGAAATCGAGGATATATACGATAAACGGACCGGCCTCAAGGGACGCTACCGCGTACTTGGGAAAATCTACGGTAGCGGCCCCGGGGTGATAAAGGGCCGCATGGTTTACCGGGAGCAAGATGATATCGCCGGCTTCGACCATGTTCGTTACCAGTACTCGCCCTATCTTATTGAAGCCCTGATGCACCTTTTCGCATTCTACCCTGCCCTGCGGCCGGAGGCGGAAGACTGGAATCTGATCCCCGCCAGCATGAAGGAGATGCGTTTTACCCGTTCCGCTCAAAATGGTGAGACCTGCACCCTCGAAGCACGGCTGCGTTCCCAGAACGAGCAGAGTTTTACATGGGACGCCCGCGTCCTTGACGACAGCGGCGCCACTATCCTACAGGTTCTTTCTCTGCGGATGAACCGATTCAGTCTATAAAAGGGGGCAGACCATTGAGCACGGAAACCCGAGCACCCGACCCATCAGCCCGGAGTCGGGATCAAATCGGGCACGCAGCCATACGCACCCTGGCCGCCGGGGTGCTTGGGGAATCCGTTGTCTTTGCATCCACCCCATCACATCTTGAAGCAGGACAAGACCTGGCTTCCATGCTAATGCAGGCCATGGGAAAGATGGATCCTTGCTGGCGCATCCTGCCCGGCTCTCCCCCCCTTACCCTTTACAAAAAAGCGCTTGGACAGCCGGGCATTCTTCTGGGGGGCAGGCCGGGGCCCTCACTGTCCTTCAGCCACGGGGAGGGGCAAACCTGGGCGGCGATATGCGGCACGGGAAGCATTGGCATTGACGTGGCCCATCCCCGGGCGTTTGCGGGTGCCTATCCGCTTGCCAGGGCCTTCAGACCGGAAGAGCTGGATATCGTGAAAATACTCGGTTACAACGACATTCCCCGGGGAGCTGCGCTGCTATGGTCTGCCAAGGAAGCCGCGGTCAAGGCAACCGGGACCGGTTTCAACCGCTTTGACCCCCTTGATGTGCGCGTGGGGGTTCCCCACCTCAAGGCGCAGGGGATTGGCTTCGAAGTAATGGCAGGCCACCCCATTCCCACCTGGGCAACATCAGAGGGACAGGGCTGGATTTCCATTGCATTGAAAAGAGCGCTTTAAGAAAATGGACTGGCCCGCATAAGGCCGGCCTAATATTTTTAACAAACGTTCCTATCGATAAAAATGCTATAATCTCAGCCGGTCTTCTGTTATAAAAGGCACGTGTCCTTTTTGAAAATCATAAAGTCAGGCCGGCCATCATGGTTTGGGCCGCATCCTGTTATCATCAGGGTACTCCTGGCGATGACGATCCTCTTTTCCGGCTGCACGCTGGTCCCCATCAAACCCGGTGCGCCAGCCATACCCAGCTCCCTCGGCAGTGACACCGAGCGGATTGAATCCGAGCTTTACGCACAATATCACGCCTGGAAAACGGTGGGCTACAGGCACGGGGGTATGTCAAAAAACGGTGTTGATTGCTCGGGATTCGTGTATCTCACCTTTCGGGACAGATTCGGGGTAACCCTGCCCAGGAGCACGGCGCATCAGACCGAGGAGGGGGTTG
>JAFDAT010000139.1 GCA_019313725.1 Deltaproteobacteria bacterium | reverse complement strand
GTTTAAATGGAAAAAGTAATGAAAAACTTCAGTGGAAAGGTCCTGTTTCTGGACAGGGACGACATCAACACCGACGAGATCATACCGGCCAAATATCTGACGGAAAATACCAAGGAGGCCCTGAAACCCTATCTCCTGGAAGATCTCACCCTGGAAGAATTCAACCCGACGGCCGATATCAAGGATAGCCATGTCATGGTCACCCGGGCCAATTTCGGCTGCGGCTCTTCCAGGGAACACGCCCCCTGGGCCCTGGAGGTCAACGGCATCAACCTGGTGATTGCCGAAAGCTTCGCGCGAATCTTCAGGCAGAACATGTACAATTGCGGCATGCTGGCGGTGGAACTCGACAAAGAGACCGTCGACCGCCTGTTTGAACGGTTTTCCGGCGTCGATACGACCGTGGAGACCGATCTCGACCGCAGCTGCTTTGTTTTCAAATCCGGCGACAGCCGGGACATCGTCCCCTTCACCATATCCGGTTTCGACCGGGAGCTGATCGACGCCGGCGGGTGGGTGGATTACGCCGACGCCAACTACTGATAAAAGTGTTGTGCGGTTTTATCAGGTAGCAAAAACGGCTGAACTGCTCAGATTATTCCTCAATGGGCAGAATTTTCTGATAATGCGTAAACTTCCACATAACCCGTCCCCTCGAAAAAGGGTATCTCGCAAAACCCGTATCCAGGCACGAGTTATCAAGAAGTTCCTCCCCAAAAATTCTTTCAAACCCGGAAGTTGATTTGCTTCCCTCCTCAAGCATCTCCTGAATTGTTATCGGTGGTGAATCCAGAAACCCGTGAACCAGGACCGATGAAAAATTAGGAAACGAGAGTGTTAGTGGAAAATCGGCCACGTCCTGGCAAACGTCGTCTTGTTTGGCTTGCATGACTTGCTTCTGGCCTATACTGATGGTTTGAGCCGGCTGCCCGGGATTGGTGACACTGAACTCATAGCCGTCATAGGTCCCGTCAAATGTCAAGTTTATCTGCGCCGAGGATGGCTCCCCATAAAATTTGATCGACTGTTGGCAGTCATCATCCCTTTTAAAAATCACATTCGGAAACATTAATCGGACTTTATCTTCTCCGGTCAGAATATAACTGACAGCATTCGTGGCCATACGAACCTCATGATATTCCTGCCACATACTGCCTGATTGGTATTTTAAATTATCGGTGCATGGGTGCGTACCATCAATCGGAAACCAATAGGTAATGGTACCCTCCCATATGTCACAGTCTTTCAGGTCATTGCCTGCCTTTTCTATCAACTGATCGGCAACAGTCTGGCTCCCCATCAACTGGTTCTGCTGGGCCGAATTTATCATTTCCCTCAGCCGCTCACACCGCAAGTCATTCAGTAGATCCTTTCCGATATTCTCTGCAATTTCACCAGCATCAGCTATGAGCTCCTGCCCAAGAGCTTCACTGCCGGAAGATATAGCATGCTGACCCGCCATCATCAGGGCAAACTTGCCGTTTTCATTCTGATTGTCATTCGCATAGTCTCTTGCAGCATCCGCAAGATCATCCAATGCCTCCTTCAATTCAGCATCATTCGTCACATCGCAGTTCGGATCCCCTGCACAAATGGCTTCAAGCTCTTTTAACCGCTTATTATAACGCTGTTTTGCCTTTTTATAGGTCTCCCCGAGATCTCCTTCCGTCACAGCTGCCCTGTAGTTCAATGATCTGCTCAGGTAGTCCGCTGCCTGATCGTCGAACAGTCCGTAGAGGGGAGACACGACATTCAGCGTACAATTATAATGGTTCAAGCCGTCCCTCGTACACCCGTTAGCCACCACTTCCCACATTCCACTTTCAGGATCAAAATACGCCAGGACAGCATTGTCGGACATGGCGCCATTGTCTTGAATTTGAATGCTGATATTGCTGCCACTTTTCAAAGCAATCGATTCAAGGCTGTTGCTCCAGGCCTCCAGACCAAAGGCCATTTGAAGTGTCAATGCCTCCCCCGTACTGAAAGGTTCGAAAAGGGGTACAATGTTGATAGGTTCTATGGAAGAGATACCGACAGTGACGGGTGTCGTTTCAAAGGAAGCCGCCGTCAGCGCAGCACTATGTGTTGGTTGGAGTGGATCTCCCAAAACCAGTGACGCACTGCCGCCATCCTCCAACAATACCATCGCTTCGATCGGTACAAGCCGGATTTCGTACAGGTCGACACCAGTTTTGCTTACATCAGCCTCCATATAGCCGGTCATGTATCCTATGGCCTCTACAGTAACCCAGCCTGTACTGCTCTTCTCGAAATCTCCGGTTGCAACACCTTTTTGGTCGGTAAAAATATCTTCCGGAATGATGGCATTAGCAATCGGGGTGCCGGATGTGTCCAGAACCAGCGCCATCGACTCAATCGACATGACTGTCGGGGTGGTTATGTCGGTTGGATCTTCGTTGACATCACTCTCATCACTACTGCCTCCGCCGCTGCCGGAGCATCCCAGAAAAAGAGCGAGAAAAAAAATAATCAGTAAAGGAATAATGCATTTCATAACCAGCCTCCTTTTGGTACGGATTTCACCGTTTGCCCATATGGACCGATTCATTTAAGCTGACTGTGTTTGATCTCGATTTTTTTTTAGGCAGGATGGTTTATTATAGTCTAAATGACGGCAAACTTCAAGTAGCCCGAAATTTTCTGTGGGAATTTACAATAATTACTGGTTTTAAGTGTTCCGCCCGCTATTTTTTAATGGGTCGGCGATGGGCATGTCAGTCACACCATCAACTGTTTAAAGTACCGCTTTACCCATGATCATTCTTCAAGAGGAAGCAGTTTCTGCACGTGATGAAACGACCAATGAACCCAACCGCTGGAAAAGGGATAACGCCCCATATTGGTTTCTTCGCATAAATTTTCGAGTTTTGCATCGCCCTTAATGCTCTCAATGAGACTGTTTTGGTAACGATGACCATCCTCAAGCATATGCTGCAGCGAAATCGGCGGGGAGATTAAAAATCCGTGGACCAGAGCGGACGTATAGTTCGGAAAAGTATCGACCGTAGGATAACCCTCGATCAATTCACATTCGTCTTCTTCATTTTTAAATTTCATAACATGTTCCACGATTATATCAATGGGAGTGTCCGCCGGTCCCGGAGTTTTGACCGCAAAGGTCATGCCATCATAAGTGCCGTCAAATTTTAAGCTTAAATCGGCAGTCGCTGGATTCCCGGAATATGACTTGCTATGTTCACATTCATCCGATGTCTTGAAGTACGCTTCCGGAAAATTGAGATGCAGAGAAATTTCTCCGGTCAAAACCTTGGTTTTCCCATGTGTGGCCATGCGGACATGGTGAATTTCAGACCATTCACCACCGCCGGATTTCAGAATTAGATTGCCTAAACAAGGATTCCCTTCATCCAAATAATAATGGTAAAATATCGAGCCGGTCCAGAGATCACATTTCGTCATATACTCATCGATTTTTTCTCTGAGTTTTGCCTCAATAGTGGAATCGCCTCCGAGTTTATAAAACTGTTTAAGTATATGCAGCATCTCCCTGATTACGCCGCAATCACTCCGATCCACATAATCCTGTCCTATCTTGTTAGTGATCACCTCAATCATCAGATCGAGTTCAGCCGTGCACTCAGTAAATCCCAGAATATTCATTTTACTGACCGTCGACAAGAGCGCCATCTTTCCTTTCTCATTCTGGTTTGCAGTTGCATAATCCTTTGCCGCTTTAACCAAAACTGCCACGGCTTTCACATAATCTTCGTTTTCCCTCGGATCACAGGGCGGATCGAAATTAAGACAACCGCTTGCATTTATAAACGCCCAATACCCGTTGATAGTCTGCATGGCTGCATTGTAAGCATCGCCCATATCATTATCTGAAAAGGCTGTCCTGTAGAGCGCACTAGTCAGGTACGAAGCCTCCTGGTCGTCGAATATGCCGAACAGGGGAGATATGACATCTATCGAACACAATACGTGACTGCCTCCATCTCTGCTCAATCCTCCCTGCATAACCTGCCACTCGCTCTTATCCGGATCAAAATAGGCCAGAACAGCACCGGCGGAAAGGACTCCCTCATCACGAATGCGTACGCTGATGGTGCTGCCGGAATTTAACGCCACCGCATCAAAGTCGGCATCCCGTACATCCAGGCCGAAAGCCATCTGGAGGTTCAAATCCTGATCGCTGCTGAGAGGTTCAAACAACGGCAGGACATGAATGGGTTTAATTTTACCAATCCCGACTGTAACAGGAACCACCGCAAAAGATGAGGCATCCAGTGTCGCTTCATGGGTTGGATTTTCCACATCACCCAAAAAGAGATTACCGGTATCACCGGATTCAAGCGTAATTCTGCCGCCTATCCAGGCCAGCCGAATTTCATACACCCTGAGGTCATCATCGCCAAACCCTTCGACAAATCCCTCCAAATACCCTGCGGCCTCCACGGTTACCCACCTGATGGCGCCGATACCGTCGATCCTGCACTCCACAACGTTACCTGGTTGCAGGACGATGGGCGGATCTCTGAATATCCCCACACCCGGCGGGGTGCCGGTAGATATGATATCCCCGGGGAACAGGGTGATATCCCTGCTGATATAAGCCATGGAAAATGTTCACCTAAAACGTAAATCGTAAAACAATCCCTTTTTATCCTGTCAATCCTGGCCAAACTTTTTTCCCTGCTTGCCATCTTCATGGCATTTTCTGGCATACCAGCTGATCTGCCGGCATATCCCCCGGACAATACCAACCTCCCTTGCCCGCAGCTGCAGGCGGGTAAAAAAATGCCTCAAATTATTCATGAAATAGTCCGGATTCTCCGGATTGATATAACTGATGCGCACAAGAATATCCTTGAGCTGGTCGTACATGCCGTCCAACTGGTGACGGGTGGCCAGCCTGGGGGCGAAGACCACCTTGTCTTCGAGCATTGTCGTGTGCAGCGCATAGCAGATGATCATGACGGCCTGGGCCAGGTTGAGGGAAGAGAACGCTGCCGTGGGAATGTTCACCAGTGCGTGGCAGCGCCTCAGGTCCTCATTGGAAAGGCCCCTGTCCTCGGGTCCGAACAGAATCGCGACCTGGTTGTTTTTCGATATGGGGGCCAGTTGACAGGCCAGCTTTTCAGGCGACTGCACGACCTGGCGCTGCTTTCCCAGACGGGCCGTGGTGCCGACCACATAATGAAACGGCAGCAGTGCCTCCGGCAACTGTTCGAATACCTGGATATCTTCAACAACATCGCCGGCCACATGCGTCGCCAGCTTATGAACCTGTGAAAGATCGTAATTTTCCGGAGACACCACCGCCAGGTGCCGTATACCCATGTTGCGCATGGCCCGGGCGGCGGATCCGATATTTTCCGGATACTTGGGGCTCTGAAGAACAATGTGGATATTATCTAAATTAACGGCTGGCATAAACGCAAAGCACCTAATCTTGGTAAAATAAAAAAAGCATGTTTTACAAGGTTTTCAGGTTCAAGCCACGATTTCAAAACTGTTGAAAAAGTAATTTATTTCAAAATCTGCGGACTCAGGCGAATCCGAGCCGTGAACGACATTTTTTTCGATGTCGGTGGCAAAGTCTCTACGAATGGTGCCCTCGTCCGCTTCCTCAAAATTCGTGGCCCCCATCAGCTTGCGGTACCGGGCAATAACCCCCTCGCCCTCCAGCACCATCACCACCGCCGGACCGGAAGACATGAAATCGGTCAGGCTGTCGAAAAATGGCCGCTCTTCGTGGACGGCGTAAAAACCTTGTGCCTGTTTTTTGGTCATGTAAAGCATTTTCATAGCGACGATGTCGATGTGGCTGTCTTCGAATCGTTTTACCACGTCACCGATCACGCCGCGCTTGACGCCGTCCGGTTTGATGATGGATAGTGTTCTTTCCATGGTGTCATCTCCCTTTAATTGATTCTCCGGTGCCGTTGCGGCACCTCTTTTTAAAAGGCCAGGGGAATCCGATGCCCCCGCCTTATCCCCACGTTGCGACTATGGGATTATTTCAAAATTATAATTTCATTGATGATCTGTCCAGAAAAAATTAGCCCTGATCGAGTTTTTATTTGCAAGGGCACAGAGCACGCGGCCAAGGTTTGACGTTGACAAATCGAAAACTGGAAAATAATATCAATTTTCATGCTCCATATTTAAAGAATCATCATGACATTTTTAGCAAAATTATTCTTTCATGCTGTATTGTGCACCAGATGGCATGAAAATTAATAGGTAAGAATATGCCAATCTACGAATTTTTCTGCGAAAACTGCAACACGATTTTCAACTTCTTTTCCAAAACCGTCAACACCAGAAAACGCCCGCTCTGCCCAAAGTGCAAAAAAAGAAAATTATCCCGGCAGGTTTCCCTGTTTGCCTTCACCGGAAAAGCCACTGAGGATGGCGGCATGGATGATCTGCCCCTGGATGAAAGCAAAATGGAACAGGCCATGAATGTGCTGTCCCGTGAAGCTGAACACCTGGATGAAGACGATCCCCGCCAGGCTGCCAATCTGATGCGTAAACTTTCCGACATGACGGGCCTGAAGCTGGGGCCTGGCATGGATGAAGCCCTGGAACGCATGGAAAAAGGGGAAGATCCCGAGCAGGTGGAGGCTGAAATGGGTGATCTGCTGGAAGGTGAGGACCCCTTTATTCTGCCGGGTGCCAAAGCGAAAGCCGCCAAAGCCAAACGGTTGGAACCATTGCGGGATGAAACACTATACGAACTCTAAGCACCATTGACACTTCACATCTTATGTTTCACGATTTCAACCGCACCGGAATCGTTGACATTTACTGCGTGTCATTGATTGTCATTAAGCTTCGCTGTAATTTGTCATTGCTGTAAAAACCGATTATGATGAATATTGTCGTCAGTTCGGTGTGCTGCTGCCCGGATAGTCAAAACGCACGGTAAATTGCATTGATTGGATATCGGGTATTATAACAATTCATTATCTACACTTTACCATGTTTTTTATACAAGTAAGGGCTTGACAAACCCCATTGCTGTGAATAGGTTTTCATACACCATTTTAGATCGGCATTTCATATAATTCGAAACGCTCATAACTGGTTATAATATTATTGCACGTATTTAAACTCCAAGGAGGATGTCATGGTCGAGGTAACAGCAGCAGCCACCGAGCAAATTACCGAATATTTCAAAGGAAAGGAAATCTCGCCGATTCGGATCTTTCTGAACGAGGGCGGGTGAGGCGGCCCGGGCCTTGCAATGGCTTTGGATGAGCCAAAAGACACAGATCAGACTTACGAAGTTGAAGGTTTCAAATATATTGTCGACAAAGAATTCCTGGAAAAAGTCCAGCCCATCAAGGTTGATTTCTCCATGTATGGCTTCAAGCTTGACTGCGGCGCCGATTTAGGCGCTGGTGCTTGCGGAAGCTGCAGCACAGAAGGCAGTTGCTGCTCAACCTGATACATACCATCAAAACAAAGGGCGCTATCTGTCATCGATAGCGCCTTTTGTTTTTACAGGGAGGTATTCCATGAGCGCCTTTGAATATTCTGTTGACGACAGCGTCGCTATCATCACCATGAACAGCGATGAAAACCGTTTCAACCCGACGTTTCTGAAAGGGTTCAAAAAAGTACTGGACCAGGTGGAACGGGAAAGTCGGGTAAGAACTGTCGTGGTAAGATCCGCACATGAAAAAATTTTCACCAATGGAATCGATCTGGAGTGGCTCGTTCCCGTCATCCAGAAGAATGACCTGAAAACAGCCAAAAAATTCTTCTACCAGATGAATGATCTGTTCAAGCGGCTGCTGACCTACCCCATGGTTACCATCGCCGCCATCAACGGGCACGCCTTTGCCGGCGGGGCCATCATATCCTGCGCCTTTGATTTCCGGTTCATGCGTTCGGACAGGGGATTTTTCTGTTTCCCGGAAGTCGATCTCGGCATACCGTTTTTACCGGGCATGAATGCTCTCTTGAAAAAAGCCATCCCCATGTACAAGATTGAGGAGATGCAATATACGGGAAGCCGCCTGACGGCTTTTGACTGTCAGGAGCACCAT
>JAFDAT010000522.1 GCA_019313725.1 Deltaproteobacteria bacterium | reverse complement strand
ATCGATTTGGGGCAATTTTTTGAGGCAGGGGCAGTGGTCTACGCCCAAGGTGCCTTAAGTGCAGACGTCAAGGGATCTTATACGGCCGGGCGCATGCGCGCCAATGCCTGCGGACGGTTGGACAACACCGCCATCCGGATGCCGGCCAAGGACCTGGTCGTCGAAAACCTGAGCCTGGGCGTCTGCCTGCCGGATCTGCTGCAATTGACCACCGGCCCCAGCCAGACCCTGACCTTCGGTGCTGCCGGCGCGGGAAATTTCAAAGTTGAAAATGGTGTTTTCCATTTTCAGCTGGAGCCGCACAAAACCCTGTTTATCGAAAAGGGCCGGGTTGGATGGAGCGGGGGACAGATTCGATTGCAGCCCATGCGCATTACCCCCGGGATCGATGCATACGAAGCCCGTCTGGACTGCGACCGGTTGAATCTGGCCCAGATCCTGGAGCAGCTGGCCATTGCCAATGCCAAGGGGGACGGGACCGTGAACGGCACCATCCCCATATCCATCAAAAAGGGGCGGATCCGGTTCGATGACGGTTTTCTGTATTCCACCCCCGGCGATGGCGGAAAAATTAGCCTGAGCGGCGCCGATGCCATCATGGCGGGCATACCCCGGGGAACGCGGCAGTTTTTCCAGGTGGATCTTGCCCGGGAAGCGCTCAAGGATTTCAATTACAAATGGGCCAAGCTGAGGCTGGTCAGCGAGAAAGATGCTTTGCGCATGCGCTTGCAATTCGACGGGAAACCCGGTAAAATTCTTCCGTTTGAATACAATCAGGAATTTGGCGGGTTCATCAGGGTGGATGCGGACAGCCGGGGATCGGATTTTGAGGGGATTTCTCTGGACGTGAATTTTCGGGTGCCCCTGAACGACCTTTTACAGTACAAAGATCTGTTTCGCTAATGAAGGAGAACACAGTGATACGACGATGCATAGCAATAATCGGCGTGCTTCTGTTCATAAGTGTCTACGGATGCACAAGGCACGAGATCAAATCGGAGCACAAGGTGGAGGTGGCGCCCATCAAGGTGGAGCCCATCCACATCACCATCGACCTGAACATCAAGATCGACAGGGAGCTGGACGATTTTTTCGAAGATCTGGACGAAGTTGCGGAAACTCCGGCCGATCAATAAATACGATTTTGAAGGAGAAGACATCATGAATCAAAAACATATCCTTATCCAGATTTTATTCGTGTTTGTGGGCCTTGGAATTGTCGCCACCGCCGCCTGGGGCGGGGCCAAGGAAATCAAAGCCCGTATGGCTGAAAGACTGCCTGCCCTCATGGAACTTAAAGAAAAAGGCATCATCGGTGAAAACAACCTGGGATTTCTGGCGTTCAGGAGCAGTCAGCAGGACAAGGCCGAAGTCGTAGCTGCGGAGAACAAGGACCGTAAAATGGTTTACAATGCGATTGCCAAGAAAACCGGTACCTCCGCCGAAATCGTGGGGCAGCGCCGGGCCAGACAGATCGCACAGATTGCCGGCAGTGGGGAGTGGATTCAGGATGAAGGTGGCCAGTGGCGGCAAAAATGAAAACTCACCTGCTGTGGCTGCCGCTTCTTGTGATTCTGTCGGCGGCATGTGCGAAAACCACGTACTATTCCAATATAGAAAACATCAATCCCACCACAGGGGGCGAAAGATACAAAATTTTCCTGCAGCCCAGGTTCATGGATTACGGGCTGGAAAACGCCTCCCTGCGCGGATTCATCCTTACCGTGATGAACCACTCCGATAAGGACTTGAGGGTTGTCTGGAAAGACACCCACTTTATCCTGAATGGAGATGACAAGAGCGGTTTTGTGTTCTCCGACACCAACCCTAAATTCAGGCATGTGCCTAAAACGCCAAGTGTGGTGTCGCCCGGTCGTCGGCTGCGGGAAGATCTTTTTCCGGCCGGCTATGCATCCTACAGAATTGCCTGGGACTACCGGACGCTGCCAAAAGGCGAATTGGGCGTCCTCGTTTCCATGCAGATCGAGGGTGAAACAATAACGGAACTATTGACCCTGCTTCACGACACCAACATTAAGAAATAGTGGTATCTGGGGTTATCTGGGGTCGATATTTAATATTTATCTGGGGTCGGACCAACCCAACCTATTTAAATATCACGATAAACATCCCAAATCAGGCCACTATTTTCGCTTAGAGCATCGTTTTTGACACCCAAAACGGGGTTGTAAGAATTTATGGATTCATGCAGCTGGTAGGTGTCATTGTCCTTCTGGAT
>JAFDAT010000138.1 GCA_019313725.1 Deltaproteobacteria bacterium | reverse complement strand
TGCTTTTTATGGCGCCGGCCCGATATCCGCCAAGCGGATAATCTTTAAGATAGGCTTTTGACATGACAACCAGCAGTTGCAGCCGTGATATAAAGATATCCTTTTCCTGCAGTTTTCTCATCTCCCCGGGATTCGGCCCTATGCGGTCCACTGAATTCACTTCTCCTTGCTGGTAATGCCGTATTAATTTTTACTTGAACCTGGATACACATGGGATGGTTTTTAATGTCCGTGCTGAATGTTATGCGATTCAACCATCCTGATATGGTTTAAGCAATAACCGGGCCAATTTGAAAATTAAAAATAATGCAATAAATTTACATGGATAGAGATTTGAGCGTTAGACAGAAATAGAAAAATGGAAATGGAGGTATACGTAACTATGTAGTTTATTCCACAGTTGTGCCGGTTATGTAATCAGGGAAATAGAAAAGGACTTCGTTGGGTAGCGTTTTCGGGGTAACGTTTAAAAAAGTGCGTCTTGTGTCACACGCCTCGAACACTCATTGTGGTGAACATCCGAGGATGTCCGGAGGGTTATAAATTTGCTCTAAAAGCATATTGATTTTTAATTCAATCTGTTGTATTAATCAAGTTTCTGAAAAGATTCCACAACCAATGATTTCAATATGTTACAAACATAGGTGTGCGAAACCGCAAATTTAGGATTTAGCCGAAAGGGGGACAGAACACCATGGACCGTACTGCAGAAGTCACCCGCAAAACCAAGGAGACGGTCATCGAAGTGAAACTGGATATCGATGGCCAGGGAAAAACGGATATTGCCACCGGGATTCCCTTTTTCGACCACATGCTAACCCTGTTCGGTGTCCACGGTTTCTTCGATCTGCATATCTATGCCAAGGGCGATATCGCGGTGGATTTCCACCATACCATGGAGGACGTGGGGCTCGTGCTCGGAGACGCATTTGAAAGAGCCCTGGGGGCAAGAAAAGGCATAAAACGGTATGGGCATGCCGTGACCCCTATGGATGAAGCGCTGGCCGAGGTCGCCATCGATCTGTCCAAACGCCCGTTCCTGGTTTACAACCTGCCGGTTGCGGTGTGCGGCTGTGGGGATTCTTTTATCGCCCTGGCCAAAGAGTTTTTCCGTGCGTTCTCAACCAGGGGCGGTATGAATCTGCATATCAACGTAAATTACGGTGAAAATGAACACCACATCATCGAGTCTGTCTTTAAAGCTGCAGGCAGGTCGCTGGATGCCGCTTGCCAGTTTGATCCGCGGATTGCGGATGTTCTATCCACGAAAGGGGCACTGTAGCCTGGTATGCGTGTGTATCTGTATTTGTGAAAAAAATTGGAAAAACAGATGGTTATCATTCCTGCTGTAGATATCAAAGGTGGAAAGTGCGTGCGGCTCGAGCAGGGCCGGATGGATGCTGAAACGATTTTTGCAGACGATCCTGCGGTTATGGCGCAAAAATGGGATAAGGCCGGGGCGGAGATCATCCACATCATCGACCTGGACGGTGCCGTAATGAAACGCCCCCGGAATCTTGCCGTTATAAAAAAAATCGTTGCCTCTGTGGCGGCGCGGATTCAAATCGGTGGCGGCATCAGGACAAGGGAAACCATAAAAATGTACCTCGATTCAGGGGTCGACCGGGTGATCATCGGCACGGAAGCCATCCGCAACCCCGCGCTTGTGGACGATGCCTGTGGTGAGTTTCCCGACCGTATCGTGGTGGGAATCGATGCGCGCAAGGGCATGGTCGCCATAGAAGGCTGGACCGAGGATACCCAGACACGCGCAGTGGATCTGGCCCGGCGGTTTGAAAACAGCGGTGTTGCCGCCATTAATTTCACGGATATCCATCGGGACGGAATGCAGACGGGCCCCAATATAGAGGAAACCCGAAAAATGGCCGAATCCGTGTCGATTCCGGTCATCGCGTCCGGCGGTGTCGCCACCCTGGATGACATTAAAAATCTCATGCCTCTCGAATCTGTGGGTGTGAGCGGGGTGATTACCGGAAAAGCGCTTTACAGCGGGAGTCTCGATCTGAAAGAGGCCATCGCATGCGCTGGTACTGCCGCCTGTTTTCAATGAACCCTTGACAATATGTAAGCCATTATTATTTTAGTAAGTTAAGTAAAAATGTTAAGGCTGTCCATGTGACCCGGCCGTAAGAATTTCTGAGGTTGTGGCATTTTGCCGGACGCTTTCCATGACTGTCCCATAATTCAATCTCATTGTATTTGAGGGTGTTTTTATTGGCGAATTTTATACCCGAAGATAAAATAGAAGAGATCAAAAACGCGGCAGATATTGTGGAGGTTGTTTCAGAATATGTGCTGCTGAAGAAAGCCGGACGCAACTACAGTGGTCTCTGTCCTTTCCACTCCGAAAAAACCCCTTCCTTCACCGTCAGTTCAGAAAAACAGATTTTCCACTGTTTTGGATGCAACACGGGAGGCAATGTTTTCAGTTTTTTAATGAAGCAGGATGGTCTGTCTTTCCCCGAGTCGGCAAGGTTTCTTGCCGGACGCTACGGTGTCGACCTGCCTGTGGGGGAAATGTCCGCAAAGATGCGCCAGCAGGTCAGCGAACGGGAACAGCTGATCAAAATTAACCATCAGGCCATGGATTTTTTTCATGGGAATCTCCTGAGTGGACGTCATGGCGAAAAGGCGTTGGCGTATCTTGAACGACGCGGCATATCCAGGACGGTTGTCGATACGTTCAAGTTGGGTTTCGCGCCCCGCGCATGGGATGGGCTTTTCAATTCCCTCGGGCGCAAACACGTTCCGGTGGGGATGATCGAAAAAGCAGGGCTGCTTGTTGCCCGTAAGGATAATAGCGGTTTCTATGACCGGTTCAGAGATCGCATCATTTTTCCAATTCTGAACATGAGCATGCAGACAGTGGGGTTTGGGGGCAGGGTCATGGATGATTCACTGCCCAAATATCTGAACTCGCCCGAAACGCCCGTCTATAACAAGCGGCGACTGCTTTACGGACTACACGCTGCTAAAAAGAAATGCAGGAAAGAAGGTACCATCTACGTCGTCGAAGGCTATTTCGATCAGATTTCCCTGTACCAGAGGGGTATTGAGAATGCCGCGGCTACGCTCGGAACCGCACTTTCTTCCGAACACATTCATCTGATGAAAGGCTTCGTCAAACGGGCGGTACTTATTTTTGATTCGGACGAAGCCGGTATCAAGGCCTCGGAACGGAGCGTGGGGATGTTCGTCCGGGAAGGTATTGAAGCGCGTGTTGTCATGCTGCCCAAGGGGCACGACCCGGATTCATATGTTTCCGAGTTCGGCGCGGAAGCTTTCTACAAAATGGCGGAAAACGCCCTGGAAGTAATGTCTTTTCTGATGAAGACGGCCGAAAAAAAACACGGGTTGTCCGTCAACGGGAAGCTCGGTATCCTGGCGGACTTGAGACGTGCGCTGGCTTCCATAGAAGATATGTCCGCGCGGCAGCTCTACATAAAGGAACTCTCTGAATTGTTGGGCATTGATGAAAGAACCGTGCTTGAAAAGGTCAGGGAGACGAAGGCCACATTGGAAAAAGAAAACCAGATCAGCGCACGTCGAAATGAAAGATTGCAGCTTGCCGCGGGCAGCGAGCGCAGTCGAAAGGCAAAATCACTCAATAAGGGTGTCGAGAATCGGCTGGAGCGACAGGTCGTTGCCATGATGCTCCAATATCCCGAAATATTGCCCGAAGTCGATGCGTCGTGTGTATTAGACCATTTTTTGGACAGCACGCTTCAGTTCATCGGTAAATTGGTTCTGTCGCACCCGCCCGGAACAAAAGAAGGTGTATCGAATTTGATGTCTATGGTTGACGATACCGAAAAAAGAAATATATTAGCTTCTTTATCTATAAAAGAAGAGATGTGGAATATACGGGATTGCCGGAAGATCATTTCGAAACTGATCGGGCACAGTCCCAAACGCCAAGAAATTTTCCTGAAAGAGCAGATAAGGGCGGCTGAAAGGGACAATAATCAGGATCTCGCACTGAAATTGCTCGATGAATTGCAGAAAAGTACCGTTTTGAATCGAAAACAGATGCGTGAAGTTCTCAGAGAACATTGAATTTGAAATCGTTGCAGGAGACCGGACTCAATGACAAAAAAAACCGAAGTGGCATCAACGCAAACCACCCCAAAAGCTAAAAAGACGGCTGCCAAAAAAACAACGACCCAAAAGACGGTAGCCAAAAATGTGGCTGCGAAAAAGGCCACGGTTAAAAAGACGGCAGCAAAAAAGATCACCGTTAAAAAAGAGACAAAGAAAAAAGCTCCCAAGAAAAAAGCGGTTGAGAAGCCGGATGCCAGCCGGAAGGAAAAGGCTAAAACGACCGAAAAAAAGGCGGCTAAACCCGTAATCCGCAAAAAAATAACCAAGAAAAAGACCGCAAAGAAGGCTGAAAGACGTTTGAAAGAGAAAAAAGAAGCTGCGGTAAAGACGCCAACCAAGAAGAAGAAAACGACCGAGAAAGCGTCTGCCAAGAAGGTGCCGAAGCAAAAAGCGGTGTCCAAAATAAAAAAGAGCCCGAAAAAGAGTAAAAAAGCGACCCGAAAACCGGTTTATGACAAAAAGAATCTCAAAAAATTGATCAGCAAAGGAAAAAAACAGGGATATTTGACCTATGATCAAGTATACGCTTTTTTGCCGGAAGATCAGCAATCTGCAGAACGCTTTGATGACACGATCATCTTGCTGGACGACCAGGGGATCAAGGTGGTGGACGGTGATAAACTGCCCGTCAAGGCGTCCCCGAAAAGCAATGCCAAGAATAAAAAAGCACCGGCCGCCGCAAAGGCGCTGCCTGATTTCGGTACGGTTACGGACCCCGTCAAGATGTATCTGCGTGAAATGGGGCTGGTTACCCTGCTGAGCAGGGAAGGTGAAGTCGAAATTGCCAAAAAGATAGAAGCCGGTGATCAGGATGTCCTCAAATCACTCCTGGAAACCAAGATGGGTGTGGCGCTCATTCTCAAACTCGGCGATCACATCAGAATGGATGAATTGAGGCCCAAGCATGTGTTGAGGGATGTGGATGAAGGCGACAACTACATCGATGAAGCGGTCCTGATAGAAAGTTTTAGCAAAACCACGAAGATGATGACCCGTATTCATGAAGAGAACCGTAAACTTCGAAAAAAGCTGCGGCTGAACGGCCCTGCTTCCAATGAGCAACGTAAAATCAGACGGTCCATCGCCCGCAGAAACAACAAAATTTTCCAAATGCTTAAAACCTGGCGATTCGAGGCCAGCGTCGTGGATAAAATCGAAGCGGATCTCAGAAAACTGAACAGCTGGTACGACACCATGAACAGGCTGATGGCCATGAGCGCCGAGGCGGCCAACGTTCCGCTGAAAGATCTTCGTGACCATCTGATCAATAAGACCACATTTGCAAAATGGGCTAAAGAACACGTCAAGCTGACCAGGGATGAGCTGGGTGTGCTTCATGGCGAACTGTTGCGTATCCAGGAGGATGTGAACATGCAGGAATCCGATACGACAACCAACAGCCGAATTCTGAAGCGGATTATTGCCAATGTGAATGAAGGCCGCATACGGGCCAAACTGGCCAAGAGCGAACTGATCAAAGCCAACCTGCGCCTTGTGGTCAGCATCGCCAAGAAATACACCAACCGGGGTCTCCAATTTCTCGATCTGATCCAGGAAGGCAATATCGGCCTCATGAAAGCGGTGGATAAGTTCGAGTACCGCAGAGGGTACAAATTCAGCACCTACGCAACCTGGTGGATCCGGCAGGCCATCACCCGGGCCATTGCCGACCAGGCTCGTACCATCCGCATTCCCGTGCATATGATCGAAACCATCAACAAGCTCATTCGGACTTCACGGTATCTGGTTCAGGAACTGGGCCGGGAACCCAAACCGGAAGAAATTGCTGAAAAAATGGAGATTCCCCTGGAGAAGGTGCGGAAAGTGCTCAAAATTGCCCGGGAACCCATATCGCTGGAAACCCCCATCGGTGAGGAGGAAGACAGTCACCTCGGAGACTTCATCGAGGATAAGAAATTTGTCTTGCCGTCCGATGCCGCCGTGAATCTGAACCTGGCCGAACAGACACGCAAGGTGCTTGCAACCCTTACACCGCGCGAGGAAAAAGTGCTGCGGATGCGGTTTGGTATCGGTGAGCGGGCCGATCACACGCTCGAAGAGGTGGGGCAGGATTTTACCGTTACCAGGGAACGTATACGCCAGATCGAGGCAAAGGCATTGCGAAAACTCAGGCATCCAACGAGAAGCCGCAAGTTGAAGAGTTTTATCGACAACTAACACTTGACAAATAATTGCCTAATAGGTAAATAACCAGTTTCCCGACACCTTAGGGCCCATAGCTCAGCTGGCAGAGCCACCGGCTCATAACCGGTAGGTCCCTGGTTCGATCCCAGGTGGGCCCACCAAACCCAAAGCAAAACGGGTCGGTAGTTTTGTAGATGAGGATGCCGGAGGATGAGGACTGCATGAATATGGTTACTGTCAGGGGTGAATACAGATGAATATGTTTCTCTATTCAGAGGATACGTTGGCTTGAGGCGCGGTCTTAACAAGAGACCGCGTTTTTTTTATTCCTGAAGGGGAATCCAGTATGTCGACAATCATCAGATGGGGTACCCAGACATGAATTTGAGCGTAGCGGATATCATTCGGGTCACTGAAGCCATGGCGCCGCCGGAATTGGCGGAAGCGTGGGATAACATCGGTCTCCAGGTGGGCAGTCGGGATTGGCCGGTGAAGAGGATCTGGGTTGCACTGGATCCGCTCCCCCAGGTTGTGGCGGATGCCTGTCAGGCAGATGTCGACCTGTTGATTACGCACCATCCCTTGATATTTAAGCCGCTGAAATCCATTGATTGCACAACGCCAGTGGGGGCGATTATCGGTAACGCTCTTCAACACCGCCTGACCATTTTTTCTGCGCACACGAACCTGGACTCGGCGGCCGACGGCGTGAATGACGCGCTTGCACACCGGATCGGTCTCCGGAATTTGAGTGTTCTTAGACCGGCGGCCGACGAAAGCAGACCGGTTGATGAAGGTGACGACATGTCCGGCAGAGAGCCGTTGATCATTCAGGGGCTGGGCCGGACCGGCGATCTGCCCCACGAACAGACATTGGCGTCACTGGCCCGGGACATGAAAAACAACCTCAAACTTGAATCCGTTGCTATTGCAGGGGATCCCGACCTGGCTGTTGGCACGGTGGCGCTCTGCTCAGGGAGCGGTGCCTCTCTTCTGGGGGATTTCTTTGCCAGCGGGGCACAGGCATACATAAGCGGTGACCTGCGCTATCACGATGCGAGGGAGGTCGAAATCGCGGGCCGGGGCCTGATCGACATCGGACACTTTGCATCGGAACATCTGATCGTGGACATACTGGCAGATCGGCTGGCCGGGGAGTTGGCCAAAACTGCGGGCGTTGTTACTGTTGAAGCCTATCGGCTCGAAAAAGATCCATTCATAACAATTTAACCACAATAAGAAAACGGGGATACGCGTGAACACAAGCATTGATTTGAGAGAACAGACGGCGATTCTGGTGAAGCTGCAGTCGATTGATTCCGGGAAAAGGCAGATAAGCCTCATGCTTTCCAAGGTGGATGAAAAAGTCAGGAAGCTCGATTCCGAACTTGGTGCCTCCAGGTCCATCGTTAATAATAGTGAGAAATCACTGGATGACCTGCGCAAACAATATCGTGAGCTTGAAACAGAACTGAGTATGAACAACCCCAGGATCGAAAAAAGTAAAGAAAAACTGCGCGCCGTGAAGAACAATAAAGAATACCAGTCGTTGTTGAAGGAGATCGAGGAGTTAAAAAAAATAAGCTCCTCTCTGGAAGACGGTGTGCTCGAATGCCTGGAACAGATTGAAAGCTCCGAAGTGTCGGTTAAAAAAAGTGAGACCGAATTTCATTCCATCGAAGAACGGATTGAAAATGAAAAACAGGACGTCGAAGAAGAGAGCGAGAAGGGTAAACACCAGCTCAAGGAACTCAATGCGAAACGGGACCGGGTGTCCGCTGATGTCACCCCCAAGATTCTGAAAACATTTGAAAGA
>JAFDAT010000521.1 GCA_019313725.1 Deltaproteobacteria bacterium | reverse complement strand
TAAACGGTTTGTCTGGAGTGGAGACCATCGAAAACATGTTGGACAAAGCGGATGTGTGGGGTGGCCCTGAATCTTTCCCTCACATGTCTTGCGGTTGGTCTGTGGCTACCGATGTCCCTTTCCGCTGGACAAAACAAGTTGCCGGGGATTTCGGAGGTACCCGAAATGGCATGGTGATGCATTGGCCAAAAGGATTTAAATCAAAAGGTGAGATTCGCTCACAGTGGCACCATGTAAATGATGTGGCCTCGACCATTCTTGAAGCGGCCAAATTGCCCGAGCCTAAGATGATCAACGGCGTGGTGCAGCGTCCCATGGACGGCGTAAGTATGTTATATGCTGTGGACAATCCCGGGGCCAAAGACCGTCATACGACTCAGTATTTCGAGATGTTCGGCAATAGAGCCATCTACCACGAAGGTTGGTTGGCCCGAGTGATTCATCGCGTACCATGGCATTCCAAACCTATTAGATCGCTCCAGGAAGATGTTTGGGATCTGTACAACACGGAAGAGGACTTCAGCCTTACCAATAATTTGGCTGGGAAATACCCTGAAAAACTCGAAGAATTGAAAGGCTTATTTGAACAGGAGGCCATAAAAAACAATGTGTACCCGCTGGATGATCGGTTATATGAACGATTCAACGCAGCAATAGCGGGCCGTCCTGATTTGATGGGCGATAGAACGAGCTTGACTCTTGCCCAGGGGATGGACGGTATTATGGAAAATACCTTTATAAACGTCAAGAACAGCTCAAAAACCATCACCGCCAACCTCGAACTGAAGGGCAAGGACAGGGGCATCATTCTCTCTCAGGGTGGCAAATTCGGCGGTTGGGCACTGTACATGGTTGATGGCAAACCGGCCTATACTTACAACTGGTTCGGGCTGGAAATCTATACCGTCAAATCCTCTAAAGCCATCCCCAAAGGAAGTGCAGAAGTGAAACTGGACTTTGCCTACGATGGCGGCGGCTTAGGTAAGGGTGGTATGGCAACACTCTATATAGATGGTGAGAAAGTGGCAGAAGGCCGTATCGAAAAAACTGAACCCATGGTATTCTCTGCTGATGAAACAGCTGATGTGGGAAAAGACGATGCTACACAGGTTGTACCCGCTACTTTCAAAGATGTGCACGACTCTGAATTCACAGGATATGTTAAAAAGGTAGTGATAAGTATTCCTGAAAGGAAGTAAGGCCTAACTTGTGTGACGGATGCCAGTTAACAAACGGTTGCAGGGGACGGGGCAATTGCCCCGCCGCTGAACCGGATCGTTAGATTGCAGATACCTACACATCAGTAAAAATTGCCCATTTAAAAAGGTTGTGATATCTATGATGTACGAAACCGCTTACGCGGTAGCTTATTCGAGGCATTGCAGTGGCTTTGAATTATAGGTTTGATGTTTCTTTTTCGATATTTTTTTAAATTATCCAGTGGATCACCGAATTTTCAGCTTTATTTTTCATCCAGGCTATGCAATATTTACCATTGTAATTATTATGAAAAAGGGAAGTCGATACTTTACCCATATAGCAGGTTTCATGCCAGAATGAACGGCGGCTTCGCACATCATCGTTTTATCAATAATCCCGCAACCAATTACATCTGCTGATAACGTTAACTCAGTCCAAAGCTTTGACATAAATTTTTGGCCTTTTGTTTGGCGGGACTATTGATAGAACGCTTATTAGATATCTGCACTCGGTCTAAACCGGTGATTATCTCCAAACATCACCGTTTGTCGGGAAAATTGGATACTGGCAAGTAATCGCAAGGTCTAACGAGCCCGTTATTGGAGACATGGAAAAGGGATATGGCAGCTTAGACCTGTGGAATTCTCGGGTCAAATCAACTTTTCTTTTGCTTCGTATCAGAAGGCTTCTCGCCAAATCGTTTTCTATAAACTTGGGAAAACCGCCCAAGATGCTTAAGGCCACATCCCAAAGCGATAGTCGCCACAGAAGCGCCTTTATCTGATTTGAGTAGTTCCTGCCGAGCACTTTGCAACCGCTGTTCAGTTAAAAACTCCATCGGTGTGTAACCTCTTGAATTGCGGAAAGCAGAAAAGAGCACTCTTCTGCTGCAACCGCTGACTTGTAGTAAGCCGGTAATTGAAACGGTTATGCACTTCGCCTTACGCTATCTATTTCAAATTCAATATTTCTGTATGGATGAAACGGGTGAGTGATCCGGAAGGTTTTGTTGCTAAAATTTTGCTGGGACGCAGTTGAATGA
>JAFDAT010000520.1 GCA_019313725.1 Deltaproteobacteria bacterium | reverse complement strand
GGAGAAAGCCGCTGAGGCCGTAAGAACCGCTCTTGCCATGGGTGCGGACAAGGGGGTTCTGATCAGCGACCCTGCCCTGGAAAATTGTGATGGCCTGGGTACGGCAAAAACAATTGCCCATGTTCTCAAGGATATGGCGCACGACATCATTATCGCCGGTCAGCGCGCAGTCGATGATGACAACTTTTTTGTGGGTGCGGCAGTAGCGGAGAAGCTCAATATTCCCCTTCTCAGCATGGTGATTAAAGAGGAGATCAAAGATGGCAGGATAACCTGCCACACAACCGTTGACGGGGGAACCGTGGTGGTGGAATCGGTCTTGCCGGTGCTGCTGACGACCCAGCGGGGATTGAACGAACCCCGCTACGCATCGTTACCGGGAATCATGAAGGCCAAGAAAAAACCCCTTGATACCAAGAGCCTGGCCGATATAGGCCTGGATCCTGCCGAAGTGGGTGATCCCAAGGTCAGGATCGTGGCCTTAAAAACACCCCCGGAAAGGTCGGGAGGGCGGATCATCGAAGGTGATTCACCGGCGGAAAAGGCGGCAGAACTCGTCAGGGCGCTGCATGAAGAGGCCAAGGTTCTTTAGGGTTCATTCACAAATGGGAATAAATTTTTCATGCTCGGCCGTGCGCAATAAAGCCTGCATGTTTCTAATGAAATACAGGAGAAAAAGATGTCAAACGTCATAGTAGTTTTGGGTTCGGGAGTTGAATCGTCCGCGGAGATGCTTAAGCAATACGGTGCGGACAGAATCGTCGTTGCCGACATGGCCCCGCTGTCTGATTATTCCAGTGCGGCCTACAGTGATGTGCTGTTCGGGCGGATTGAAAAGGAGACCCCGGAACTGGTTTTGTTCGGTGCATCGGTTCAGGGAAAGGAACTCTCCGCATGCCTGGCCGCACGTTGTAATGCAGCCCTGGCAACGGACTGTGTCGCCATATCCTGGGAAGATGGGGTAGTCAAAGCGACCCGGCCCATGTATGGGGGTAAGGTTCTGGCGGATGTCCAGCTGGAGGGAACCCCTAAAATGGTTTCCCTGCGGCCCAACGCCATGGACATTACCCTTACCGAGGGTGCGGGTACAATTGAGAAATATGATGCCGTCCCGGCGGATTCACCGCTGACGCTGGTCGAAAAGAAAATGGAAACCGGCAAGGTCGACCTGACCGAAGCCGATGTTGTCGTGTCCGGAGGCAGGGGCATGGGCGGTGCGGATTATGCCGTGATAGAGGCGCTGGCCGCGGCGTTCGAGGGTGCCGTGGGTGCCTCGAGGGCCGCCGTGGACGAGGGCTGGCGGCCGCATGCCGACCAGGTGGGGCAGACCGGGAAGGTGGTATCGCCCAGCCTGTATGTCGCCTGCGGCATATCCGGTGCCATCCAGCATCTGGCAGGCATGTCTTCGGCCAAGGTCATCGTAGCGGTCAACAAGGACCCCGAGGCGCCCATTTTTCTAAAATCCGACTATGGCGTCGTGGGGGATCTTTACGAAATCCTTCCGGCGATTACCGCGGAGGTCAACAAGCTTAAGCTATGAAGATACACCTCGTCAGCCTGGGGTGCGCCAGGAACCAGGTGGACACCGAATCCATGACCGGCAGCCTATCGGCATTCGGTCACAGCATAACCCCGGACGCCGCAGAAGCCGAGGTGATCGTGGTCAACACCTGCAGCTTCATAGAATCGGCTGCGGAGGAGTCCATTGACACCATATTGGCGCTGTCGAAGCTGAGAGAATCCGGCGTCTGCCGGAGAATCGTGGTTGCCGGCTGCCTTCCGCAGCGCTATAAAAAGGACATTGCCGCTTCGCTGCCGGAGGTGGATCTGTTCCTGGGAACCGGGGCATTTGATCAGATTGTCAGGGCCGTAGAAGAAACACCATTGGCCGAGAAATGCATTCTGCCCGATCCGGATTCCATTGTCCTTGCCCACAATGATAACTTAAGGGTCTTGAGCCATCCGCACATGGCCTATCTCAAAATTGCCGAAGGGTGCGATCGGCACTGTAGCTACTGCATTATACCCCGGCTGCGCGGCCGTCAGAAGAGTCGCCCCATGGCGCATATCCTCGAAGAGGCCCGGCACCTGATCGATAGCGGTGTCAAGGAACTGGTTCTGGTGGCCCAGGAGACGACAGCCTATGGCATCGATCTCGGGCTGAAGCACGGTCTGGCCGACCTTTTGGCGCACCTGGCCGATATTTCCGCCTCCATCTGGCTGCGTGTGTTGTACGGCCATCCGGAAAGCATGGATGATAAAACCATTCAAATCATGGGGGACATTCCGAACATCTGTTCTTACTTCGATATCCCGGTGCAGCATGCCAGCGATCAGGTGTTGAAGCATATGGGGCGCCGTTATTCGGAAAAAGACCTCTACAGCCTCTTTCACGGAATAAGGCAGAAAGTGCCCGGAGCGAGCCTGAGGACGACGCTGATCGTCGGCTTTCCCGGGGAAACCGCGGCGGACTTTGAAACCCTTTTATCCTTTGTGGCGGACGTAAAATTCGATCATCTGGGCGTTTTTACCTATTCCGACGCCGATGACCTGCCGTCGCATCGCCTTGAGGGCCACGTTCCCGCTGAAGTGGCCGATGCAAGGTATGACGCGGTCATGTCCCTTCAGCTTGGTATCTCCGAAGCCAACAACCAGAAATTCATCGATGAAACGTTTTCCGTTCTGATCGAGGAAGCTTCTGAGGATAAACTGTTTACGGGCCGAACCGCTTTTCAGGCACCGGAGGTTGATGGGCTCACCTTCGTGCACGCAACAGATTTGCAGCCGGGTTCATTTGCCAGGGTCAGGATCACCGATGCCTATGAATACGACCTGGTCGGAGAAGTATAGAATCCTGGCCCAGAGGACCAAGCTTTGCGTTGTCCCTATACGGGGCTCTATCATAGAACACGTGAACCAGAGGATTCAAAAGTCTGAAGT
>JAFDAT010000519.1 GCA_019313725.1 Deltaproteobacteria bacterium | reverse complement strand
AAGATCCAGGTGGCTGTCGCACTTGTGCGAGAGACGACTGGCGGACATTTTGACTTCACGATTGCTTTCCGTAAGCAGCCTTAAGCGCAGCTTTTTTATGTCCAGAATAACAGCACACATGATTTTCTGGCTCTCAATGAATTCTACGATATTTCCCGATTCCATAACCCCATATTTTAACCATATAATGATTGAAAGTCAATGAAATGAAACACGCCCAATTCATGTTTGGGAACGATTGATTCGCAGCGATGGCATATTTTAATCAGGGCTAAAGCCCTGGCCTACATTGGCAACGCTCTGATTATTCATATATTATTTTGATCGACAACATGCACGGTCATGTTTAGCAGGGATTTATTCCTGCTAAACAGTACGCTTAATCACAAAATCACGAAAAATGGCATTTGACCTGATGGCTATTTAGATGTTTGATGTTGGGTCATTTAAAAACAGATTGAATGTTCATACAGACATTTCCTTCGTAAGCTATCAATATATATTGGAACAGAATTCCATCGCTATCGAAATCGGGATCGGGATCGAATGCTGGATGCCCACTTAAGGCCGCTGGCCTTATTGGAAACTCAAGTAATATAAGTAATCAAGGGGCTGTAAACGTTCAATATTTCGTGCCAAAGTGTCATATTGTTTCGATTTCGATAGCGATCCCGATAGCGATTTGGATGATGCAGGCGACAGAATGGTCCCTTGCGTGATAAATATAGACTGTCATTGTATGATTGACACATGGGTCTGGAATAAACAAAATACAGGTTGAGGCCTGTTTCTAATGAAAATGAAAACACTCACTCTGATAAAACCCTATTTCATTGAAAATAGGACGGTCATTCTTCTGGGATTTGCCTGCCTGATCCTGGTGGACTTTCTGCAGCTGACCGTTCCCCGTATCATAAAATGGGTGATCGACGACCTGACGGCATTCAACACCAGCATCCGGGGGCTTGTCGTTTACGCCGCTTATATTCTGGTCATCGGTCTTTTAATCGGTGTATTTCGCTATCTGTGGCGCCGGTTCCTGCTGGGAACCTCACGGAGGGTTGAAGAAGGGCTGCGCAACCGACTTTTCTCTCACATCCAGGCCCTTTCCGCATCTTATTTCGACAAAACCAGGACCGGCGACCTGATGGCCCACGCCACCAACGACATCCAGCAGATCCGCATGGCCACAGGCATGGGTCTGGTGGCCATCAATGATGCCGTCGTGCTCGGCGCCGCAGCCATCGGCTTCATGGCCTGGATCAACCTCAGGCTGACGGCCTTTGTCCTTATACCGATGCCGTTCATTGTCCTGGGAACTCGATTTTTCAGTAAAAGAATGCACCATCGCTATCGGGCGGTGCAGGCATCTTTTTCGAACCTGACCGAGGGGGTGAGAGAACGCTTTACCGGGATTCGGATCATCAAAGCCTACAACAGTGAGGAAACCGAGGCGCTCAAGCTGGATAAAATTTCTAAACAATACGTTCGTGAAAACCTGAAGCTGGTAAAAATTACCGGCTTATTTTTTCCCATGATGCTTCTCTTTTCTAACTTGAGCCTTGCTATTGTTCTGTACCTTGGCGGGCGGCAGACCATCGTACAGGACATTACACCCGGGGATTTCGTGGCCTTCATCAGCTATCTGGGTCTGTTGACCTGGCCAATGATGGCTCTGGGGTGGGTGACCAACCTCATCCAGCGGGGTAAGGCATCCCTGGAAAGAATCGATACGATATTGAAAACCATCCCGGAAATATCCGATATGCCCGGTGCGAAACCCCAGGGACGGCCCAAACAGGGACTGGATTTCACCGGGGTGTCATTTGCCTACGCAAAGAACAGTCCTACGGTGTTGTCCGATATCAGCCTGTCGATAGCGCCCGGCAAAACCCTGGGGCTCGTGGGGCCGCCCGGTTGTGGAAAAACCAGTTTGATTCAACTGATCCCGCGGTTTTACGATACGCTCGAAGGCGGCATTTTACTTGACGGAAACGATATCCGCTCATTGAAGGTGTCTGACCTGAGAGCCCAAATTGCCATTGTCCCCCAGGAGCCCTTCATGTTTGCCGGGACCATTGCGGAGAACATCGCCCTGGGTGACAGGGCGGTCAGCTGTAAAGACCTGGAAAAAGCCGTGGACATGGCGGCCCTCGGTAAAACCGTTGCCGCGTTTCCCAATGGCCTGGAAACGGTAGTCGGGGAAAAGGGCGTTATCCTGTCCGGCGGCCAGAAACAACGCATCGCCCTGGCCCGCGCCCTGC
>JAFDAT010000518.1 GCA_019313725.1 Deltaproteobacteria bacterium | reverse complement strand
CCCTGGCTGCATTTCTGCCTGATTGGCTCCAGGCACATCTGGACGGCACATTGAAAATGAAAAACCTTTACAATGGTGTCAGTTTCGCCGAATACGAGGGCGACCTTCCCGGTTATGACACCATGCGCCTTGCAAAAGACAGGGCGTTGGACGAACTCTCTTACCAGCTTTCGGTTTCAGTGCGGTCAACCTTTGAGGACAGCATTATCAAAAAAGGTGATTATGAGGAACAAAATATTGCTTCATCCCTCTTTATCAGCACCAGGAAGGTTCTGTCCGGGATCGGTGAAAGGGACAAGTGGACGGATGCCGGCAAGCGCAGGTACTGGGTGCTGCTGGTCATCGATAAAAAAGAAGCAGATCGGCAGATGGATCAGCAGAAATTCATCAACGAGGTGGTCGATCGCCTGGAACACAAACAGGATGAAGTTATCGAGGGCATCAAGCAGATGACCATGGTGCTAAACAACACCATGGATATTTATAATGACCGTGTGGATCAGCTGGAAGGCCTGCTCGAAACCATCGACGACAAGATTGAAGCATCCGGTACGCAGACCAGGGAGGGGTATGGGGCACTGCGCGTGGAAATCTTGCGGCTCCAATCGTCCAGAAAGGTCTACGAAGACCGGCTGGTCGCATCAGAACAAAAGCATGACCAGCAGATGGATGCCCTCATATCCCAGAATGAGGAGCTCAAAGTCCTTCTGGGCCAATTGTCGCAAAAGATTCAAGGTGACTACTTTCTTGCCCTTGCCGACGATGACGTCAGGAATAAAGATCTCAGCCGGGGCCTCAACGTGCAGATACGGCCCGATAAAGGGCAGGGCGCCGATTACTACAGTGGTGAGAGGGTGAAGTTCCTTTTGCATGCCTCTAAGGGGTGCTTTGTCAAAGTGACCTACATCTCATCCGCAGGGGAGGGTGCCGGTGCAGGCAAGAAAATGAACACCCTGTTGTTTCCCAATGAGCATGACGCCTACAACTGGATCAATGCCGGTGAAACCAAGGTCATAGGGCGATTCGGCGAACTGGAGATACAAGACCCCTTTGGGATGGATGTGGTCACGGTGGTTGCATCAGAAACGCAGTTTTCAGACATTGAAGCGCTCCTGAAAGGTGCAAACGGCGGCTATTATTCCGAGATGTCTTCAAACACTAGAGGAACGCTGGACATCAGAAAGCGGGGCATAACTGTTGTGCGGCCCGCCGGCGGTGCTGTTACCGGATCCGGTTCACCATCCCCGCCGGCTGCGGTGGCAACCGATACCTGCTTCATTGTCAGCCACTCAAAATAATCTTTATGTCTGCACAAACGACATGGTATGTTGGATATTGATTGGAAAGATCAGGGATATTGACATGAGAATAAAAGCTTCAGTGTTTATGGTCGGTATTTTATTTTTAGCGGCGCTATTGCCGGCATCATCATTTTCAAACCAGGATAGCCGGACCGCTCTGGTTATCGGTAATGGGGCCTACCGGGCGGCACCGCTTAAAAATCCTGCCAACGATGCTCGAGATATTGCGGCGGCCCTCAAGGACCTTGGGTTTTCCGTTACTTTATTAACCGATGCGGATCAGCGAACCATCGAGGGAGGAATTCGGCAGTTCGGGAAAACCTTGCGGATGGGAGGTGTGGGGCTGTTCTACTATGCGGGCCATGGCCTGCAGGTCCAGGGTAGAAATTACCTGATTCCCGTGGGTGCCCGGATCCAATCGGAAATCGACGTGAAATATGAAGCCGTGGATGCAGGCCGCGTGCTTGCCTACATGGAAGAAGCGGAAAATGGTTTGAATATCGTCATCCTGGATGCGTGTCGGGATAATCCATTCGCACGCAGTTTCAGGTCAGCCGACAAGGGCCTGGCAAAAATGGATGCTCCTACCGGTTCGTATCTTGCGTATTCCACCGCACCGGGATCTGTTGCCGCTGATGGATCCGGCAGGAATGGCCTCTACACATCAAAACTGCTCAACTACATCAAGCAACCAGGTCTTGAATTGGAAAAAGTGTTTAAAAAGGTGCGGATCGATGTTGCCAGATCATCCGGGAATAAACAGATCCCATGGGATTCTTCTTCCTTGATGGGGGATTTTTATTTTTCGCCCAAACGAGGCATCGGTGTTGTCACCCCGAAGGAGAGCATAAAAATTGCATCGGGTAGTGCAACTGTTACCAGCCCTGCACCGGTTCCGGCGAAAAAACCGGTTCTGGCTGTTGAATCCAACGTGGATGGTGCCAGGGTTTTTGTAGACGGGCGCCTCGTTGGGAC
>JAFDAT010000517.1 GCA_019313725.1 Deltaproteobacteria bacterium | reverse complement strand
CGTTCGTCTTTAAGGTCGTCAGCGTGAAGGTTCCATGTACAAAAAGAAAGTCCCCCTAAAAAAGTCCGACCTGGTTGTGGGTGCCCTGTTCCTTATCGCGGGCATCGCCATCTATTACCGGGTGGAGATTGCGCTCAACTACAGCTGGCAATGGGGAAAACTCCCCCAGTTTCTGTACCGTTTTGATGACGAAAGCGGAAAGTGGGTGTCCAATGTCTTGATGTGGGGCCTGTTTAACACCATCCGCCTCAGTATCTTCGGCACAATTCTGGCCATTATCCTGGGTAC
Source organism: Deltaproteobacteria bacterium (assembly GCA_019313725.1). Taxonomy (GTDB): domain Bacteria; phylum Desulfobacterota; class Desulfobacteria; order Desulfobacterales; family B30-G6; genus JAJDNW01. The sequence goes on along the minus strand of JAFDAT010000517.1, from coordinate 1,991 downwards.
GATCATGGGCATCTGCCGCTCATCCGAGGTGATGTTTCTCCGCCTGGTCAGCGGAACCTACGTCGAAACCATGCGCAACCTACCGCCGCTGGTGATCATTTTCATCGTCTATTTTTTCATCGGCAACCACCTGCTGCCATACAGCAGCATCGGCGATGCCCTGCAGGGCAAGGATAACTTCCTGGTTTCCATAGTAACCTTCTGCCTGGCCCCGCCGGAACACCTCACAACCTTTTTATCCGCCCTTTTCACCCTGGCGATCTTCGAGGGTGCCTATATTACCGAAATTGTCAGATCCGGGATCCAGTCCATCAACAGGGGCCAATGGGAAGCGGCCCACTCCCTGGGCATGACCAAGTACCAGCAGATGCGGCACATCATCCTGCCCCAGGCCTTTCAGCGGATACTGCCGCCCCTGGCCGGCCAATTCGTATCCCTGATCAAGGACTCCTCCATCGTTTCGGTTATCTCCATACCCGAACTCTCTTTCAGGGCCAACGAACTGATGACCGGAACCCTTTTGACCATGGAAATCTGGATCACGGTCACCATCATGTATCTGGTGCTGACCCTGCCCTGTTCCGTCGCAATTCAGAAGCTTGAGGATCGGATGGCAAGAGGGTTGAGATAAACCAGGTCACCGCCTGCTTCAACGACTCCAATCGCGTCATTAACGGGCTCGGTGTCAGGTTTGGAGATGAACAGGTCGGGTACTATGGAATCGATTGATCAGGCTGCCAAACAAAACACACTGACCACTACGAAGACCGGAATTATCCTGATTACCTGCCAACCGCGGCCTGCCGGACCTTCAGATCAAACATTGACCTCGATTTTTTAAATGGCGATCCCTTTTGGGTTCCCGCTTACATCATCGGTTCGACGCCTGAGAATCTGGCACCTGAATTTTACAAAAGACGCTGGAAAGGAAAAAGGTGCCATGCATCAGGAAATTTTACCACTTATTCCACGCGATGCAACCCAATCAACGGACTGACCAGTGTCTTTTGTGACGAAGAGAGTTAGGCATATTTTTTAGCAACCCACCCGATTTATTCTCATAGAAAGGTCGGATTATGTGATATTTACCACTTTTTACATCCGTATAATGTGATAAATATCACTATCTAATCCTTAATTGTCTTGACCTGCACTTCTAACTATGGCATCGTATCAGCCATGAAAAGAGATATTTATCAGAAATTATTGGATTGGAAATCGGATCACAGGCGGAAACCGCTTCTATTGCAAGGCGCGCGGCAAACCGGAAAGACTTTCATATTAAAAGCGTTTGGTCGCAATGAATATGAAAACGTTATGTATTGCAATTTTGAGGAGAATCCCGACCTCGACCCGTTTTTTCAACGCGATCTGAATCCGAATCGAATTTTATCGGACCTTTCCATCTATTATGATCTTAAAATTAGACCCGGTGCCGATTTGGTGGTGTTTGATGAAATACAGGTGTCGAATCGAGCTTTGAACGCACTAAAATATTTTGAAGAAAAAAGAAAAGATATTCATATCGTGGCGGCCGGCTCACTGCTTGGCATAAAACTTTCCACCCCCGGATCCTTTCCGGTTGGGAAAGTGAACTTTCTCCACCTCTTTCCCATGACTTTCATGGAATTCCTCGATGGCATGGGAGAATCCCGATACCGCCGGCTGCTTGAGAGTGTATCCAGGCCGATTCCATTATCCGAGGCCTTTCATATCCATTTCATCGATCTGCTCCGGCAATATTATTTTGTTGGCGGCATGCCGGAAGCCGTAAACCACTTTGCCGAAACCGCTAATGGACAAGAGACCCGGCAGATCCAGACAGAAATTATCAAATCCTACATCATGGATTTCGCAAAACATACACCAGCATCCGATATACCCAAATTGACGATGCTTTGGAATTCAATCCCGAAGCACTTGGCAAAAGAAAACAAGAAATTCGTTTTTCGTGCCGTTAAAAAAAGCGCGCGCGCACGGGAATACGAAAA
>JAFDAT010000137.1 GCA_019313725.1 Deltaproteobacteria bacterium | reverse complement strand
ACGGTGCCGATAATAGCCAGGCATGCTGCTGCCGAACCGGAAATAGAACCCAAGAAGGCTGCAAAAATAATCGTGGCCACCGCCATACCGCCGGGCCAGTGACCCACCATGGCGTTCATGAAATTTCGCAAAGGAACCATGCCGCCGCTGCGAAGGAGAAGGTTCCCTGCCAGAATAAAAAAGGGCATGGCCAGCAGGGTGTATGAGTTGATGGTCGAAAAAAACAGCTGGGCCACGTTGGGCACGGGAAATCCTATGGAAAAAATCAGGATGATGATGGACCCGACGCTGAATGCGATGGCCAGGGGTGATCCTAAAAGAAACAGAAGGATCAACACCCCTATCCCGACATATTGGATGAATTCCATATTTTGGTTCCTATGACAATCAAACTACCACTTTTGACGTATCGCCTTTACCAGGCATATCAGCGCGTAGATTGTGAAAATGAACATGCCGATAGGTACGCACAACTCCACCATCCATTTGGGTATGGGAATGGATCTTGGAAAAATGGATTGGCGTTGATAGAGCTGCTGCAGGAACTGAATCCCGCCCCAGGTTATAAAGGCGCCGTAGGCCAGTGTAATGGTGGCCAGCAGGATTTCCAGCCCCCATCGCAGCTTCCCGGTGAACCGCATGCGCAGAAAATCGATACCGATGTGCCCGCCCTCGGGAAGCAACGGGCCGGCCATCAAAAGCAGGGCCCAGACCGTAATCCAAACCGAAAAATCGAAGAAAAGATCGATGGATGTCTTGAACACAACGCGGGAAACGATTTCGCAGACACTGATGGTCACGGCCAGAAAAAGGAGAATCCCGCAAGTATTTTCATAAACACTCTTTACTTTCGATAATTTTTCCGATGTGGCGTTTTGCATTATTCTTTCCTTTTTCAAACGATTCCTGGCAGCCATCCATCATTTCTTGTTGGATATTCGTTTCTCTCAATAACCAACACCCAATCTCCGATGATCAAGAATGCCTTCCGTTTTCCGCCAAACCGACTTTTCTACAGGGCTGAAGCCCTGGCCTACACGCCCACAACCGAATGCAATGTAGCCCAGGGATTTATCCCTGCCATAGCCATATGCTCATCAAGTGTCCTGTGCAATTAAGCACTTAAAACTATGGCTTCCGGCGCTCCCACAGCACTGTTACCTGGATGCTTCTATAGCCTCGACAAGTTTGGGATCCGCTCCTGCAATCACGTCAGCCGCCCCCGCTTTCATCGCTTTTTTCCATTTTGCAGTTTCGGTATCGCTAAGTTTTATCAGTTCGGTCTTGGGATTGGCTGCCCATCCACCAGCAATGGCTTCCGCGGCATTTTGGAAAAACATGGAGACATCGATCCGGTCGAACACGTCCTGCATGGCCTGACGCTCATTAGCCGGCAAAGACTCCCACCACTTGGTGCTGACCACGAAACTGATGGGTTGGATCGCCCAGGCCACTTTGACACAGTATTGGGTATATCTGGGCAGGTCATAGAAATAAAACGCTGCGAACATATCGGTCAAGAGCCCATCGATCATATTGGTCTGGAGCGAAGTAACCACCTCTGTGTAAGGCAAAGATATCGGTGTGGTCCCCATCCCCTTTAAGGCTTTTGAAAACCCCTCTCCCCCCGGATATCGAATTTTCTGCCCTTTGAGGTCGGCCAGTTGAGTTACCGGTCCTTGACTGGTATAAAGGTAGAAATCACCGATGTTGGCAATCCATTTTAGCACGGTGATCCCTTTTTCCTTGGCCAGCTTTTCGTGAACGGCTTTCCATACCGGTGTGTTCATGGTTTTCGTGAAATGATCCCAGCTGTCGAAGACGCCCGGAGATTCCACCAGTTTAAAGGCCGGCTCTAGGGCTTCCATATAGTGGGGGCCGCTAAAGGTCATTTCCGCAGCTCCGGAGGCAACGCCGGTCAGGCATTCATCGGCACTTGAAAAGAGCGTATCCACCCATTTCAGTTTGTATTTGCCTTTCAGGACGTGGTAGGTCCGCAGCCGATAATCCAGCGCTCCGACCAGCATGTTGAGGGCCATGGCTTCGGCCGATACTTCCTGTCCTCCCTCGGTGCCGCCGACAATTACGAACTTGATATTTTTGCTCTTGGCTTGTGCGATGTCCTGCGGAATCACAAAAAGATTTAATCCCAAGCAAAGCATAAGAATAACAACATAAAATTTAGCAGACCTGTACATGATAACTCCCTCCTCTATGTTGAGTCGTTGAACGCTCCTGGATCGTTCTTGCGATTGATTCTTTTTTGAACCCTTTCAAAAAAGATATCCAGGGGCGATAAATGATTATTTAAACGATTGCTTCGGCAACCCTCTTTTTATGGGGTCATCTCCAACAATTTCAGCGCATTCAACCCCAGCCATTTCGTCTTCACGTCCGGTTTAAGGGGCAGGGCCTTTATTTCCTCAACACACCGTCGATGCGGCAGCATGTTGTCTGTGGCAAAAAGCACCCGATCCTGTAACAGTGAGTTACCGTAAACCATGAGCGGCTCCCATCCGGTTCCGGGCGTACCGATATATTTAGGGGAGACCGCACCGATTTCGATGTACACGTTCGGGTGTTTCCAGGCGACCGCCACCATCTCGGTAACCCACGGCCATCCTCCATGGTTGGCGATAATCTTCAAATCCGGAAAATCACAGGCCACCTCATCCAGATAAAGGGGTCTGCCGTAATCGATGGTCCGGTTCACGGTAAAGTTGATCGAACAGTGGATAGTGACCGGTATGTTCAATTCCAAACACTTCTCGTATACCGGATAAAATCGTTTGTCATTGCATCGAACACGATATGCCCAGGGCTGGATATTTACTCCTTTGAAGCCTCGTTCCTTGACCTCATTTTCGACCACAGTCGCCATGTCATCATCCGCTAAAGGATTGATGCAAAGATAGCCGGCAACAAATCTTTCGGGGTGGGTATGAACAATTTCATAGACCGCATCGTTTTGTTTCCGGTAGTTACCGATCGCCCATTCAGCCTGCATAACAGCCTTTTCAACCCCACCCGCATCCATCCCCTGAATGAGATGATCCACCGTCAATTGTGTGAAAAGCTCCACCTCTTCATACTTTCCCAGATATCCCTTCAAGTAGCTGTTCGGTAGCTCCTTCTTCACCTGTTCGGGATCCATGTAATACCGGATCGGTGGGACCATTCTAAAATCAAAAATCATTTTAATGCTCCTTTTTTTTCATTTCGGCGAGAACAGCCCTGGCCCGTTGGGCCGCCTCAAACTCTCGAATGCTGATGGCAATATCCCGGCTTTCGTGTTCAAGGGTTTCTTCAAGGCCCTGATAGATCCCTTGGTTGAGCGCTTTTTTAGAAAGGGCAATTGACAAGCTTGAATTTTCGATGAACTGTTTTGCCATTTCCAATGCTGTAGATTCTAGTTTGCTTTCAGGAACGACTTGATTTACCAATCCCCATTGCTCAGCTTTTTCAGCATCGATGAATCCGGTTGAAAAAATCATCTGCTTGGCTCTGCCCAAACCGATCAATGCCGGTAACAGTTTGGTTCCGGCGTTAGTGACTGTAGCGCCCACTCGAGCTTCGGGAAAACCAAACTGCGTACCCTCGGCAGCGATCCGGATATCACAGTTCATGGCCCACTCACACCCGGCACCCAGCGCATACCCGTGAACTGCGGCAATCACCGGTTTTGGCATATTCATGATGACACGGGTAGTATCTTGCAGTTTTTGTATAATCCGAAACCCCTCTTCCATGGACCCTATGGCGTGATCTTCCGACAAATCATCACCTGAGCAAAAAGCTCTGCCTTTGCCCCTAACGATCACTGCCTTAATTTCAGGGTCACCTTCCACATTTTTAAGCGCGTCTATAAAATCTTCCACAAGCTGTCGATTCTGTGCGTTGAGCACTTTCGGGCGATTGAAGCTGATGATACCGACGTTGTCTCTTTTTTCATAGTCTATGGTTTTATAGGGCATAAACGCTCCCTCCTATCTGTTTGATTATCGTTTGATGGTTATCGCCATATTTTGTCTGCTGCATCGTAGCTGTCGACCCTTAAATCCGTCTTGGTGCTAATCAGCTTGTGTTTTTCAACTCTTTCAGAGGGCGTCCTGGGCAAATCGTGGGCATACTCGATGTAACGGGGCACTTTGAAATAGGCCAATTTCTCTTTGGCGAATTCAATGATATTCTCGGGGGGGAGGGTATCCTGGGATTCCCCATCTTGAAGAACAACATATGCCTTGACCTCCTCTCCGCGCAGTTCATCCGGAACCGGTACGACGGCCGCCAGTTTGATTTTCTCGTGCTCCATAAGTACTCCCTCTACTTCCACGGATGAAATGTTTTCTCCTGTCCTGCGGATCATGTCTTTTAAGCGCCCGGTCCAGTGATAGTAACCTTTTTCATCTTTGTAGACCAAATCTCCCGTATGCAGCCAACCGTCAACAATAGTTTCCGCTGTCGCCTCCGGATTCTTCCAGTAACCGAGCATCATGGGTTCCCCCCGCAAAATAAGCTCTCCGATTTCCCCGTCTGGCACTTCTCTCCCTTTTTCATCAACAGCTTTTGCCTCTTTGGTAAATACGGGCTTTCCCATGGCCCCACTTCCCACACTCTCATTGTCCTCTAAAGGCACCACCAAATCGTCCCCGGTCTCGGTCATGCCGTAGACCTCACGCCACGGTACATTCCAACGTGTTTCAAAGGTTTCATGAAACTGGGGCACAATTCCTGAGCAGAGTACAAATCTGAGTTTGTGGTTTTTCTCCAGTTCTATATTTTCTTGCTGCTTCAAAAGATAAAACGGCATGGTTCCTAAAACATAAAACCAGGTAACGTTATAGTCCCTGACAGTCTGCCAGAATTTCGAAGGTGAGAAACGGTGCATAATAACCAATGGAATCCCCTTCATGATACAGAGAAGGGTATTCCATTGCGGATCCATGTAGTAGAATGGCTGCGCGGTGAGATCTACATCGTCTTCGAATAATTCATAATATTCAAAGGCCGTCATACCGATGAGCAGCCAGTACCTGTGGGTCAGCATACACCCTTTGGGAAAGCCTGTGGTTCCTGAAGTGTACTGGATGTTCAGCAGGCTGTTTTCGTCCACATTTTCAATTAAAAACTGATCCGAGGCTTCCCGCAGCATTTTTTCATAGTTGTGATGTCTGGAGACAGCTTTCCCCAAAACAACCACATGCTTAAGCAACGGCACTTTAGCCTTTATTTTTTCAAGCACCGGTAGATAATTTTCGTGGATTACGATTGTGCCGGCATTGGAGTCCGAGAGGATATATGCCAGGTCATGAGCTTTGTAGTTGACATTTGTCGGCACCATCACGGCCCCGAGTTTTGCAATCGCCAGCCAGGTGATAGGGAACTCAAATCCGTTGGGAAGCATGACACTGACCTTGCCACCCTTGTCCACTCCCAGTTCTCTTAGCGCATTGGCCACACGGTTTACCCTACGGTTGACCTGGTTGAAGGTCAATGTTTGACCTTCATAGATTAATAGGGTTTTGTCTCTATGCCGATCAGCCGCCTCTTCCAAAAGATGACCGATGCTTTTCCACTGTAGTTTCAGTTTTTTCATTTCCACCTTCAATCAACGCGTTGTTTCCACAGCCGTGTATTGTTTAATAATCTCCAGCAGCATATCAATGCATGCCTCTAGATCGATCAACTCGGGGCTCGAAACCCATTGAAGACAAAGCCCGTCAATAGCGCCCTGAATAATAGGAGCAATAATTTCCGTGGAAAACCTGCGAAACTCTCCGTTTTTCTGCCCTTCGGTAAGTAGGGATTTTAAGTAGTCGAAACAGCGCTGGTTTACCTCTATAGACCACGGGTATGTTTTGAAATCTGCGGTGTTCAGGTCTATGCCCATACGAAACAGCGCTGTTAGTTTATTTTGGTTTTGCTTGAAGAACTGAAAATTAGCGCTAACATAAGTGTTAAGCTTGCCCTCAGCAGAATGCTGCTCATCAACCCTCTGTTTTCGATAGGTAAAGAGTTCATCAATCAACAGGGCCCAGATGTTGCTCAGGAGTTCCTCAAGGCCACTAAAATGATAATAAATAACCCCTTTACTGATATTGGCTTTATTGGCAATTTGTTGAATCGTTGTGTTCTTAAACCCCTTTGATTCGATCTCTTCAATTGCTATCTCCAGAATCTGCTTTCGCCTCGCTCGTTCAATGAAGGTGCCCTTTGGTTTTTTTCTTTTTTTCTGATCTGGCTTGACATCCATAATTAAACCTTTAGTTTTTTATTTGACCACAAGTCAAATATAATTCTGATCGTATGTTTTGTCAAGCATGAACTTGCAAATCTGATATAGCTATGCCCGTTATGGCATCATGTCGTGACCCATGGTAGGTCTTAGGTGGTTAATAGCTGCGGCAAAGTATCAGCGATATAGGGCCTTAAAACTTCCAATGTCCCCGTGAATGCCTCAATCGCCGTATCTATTTCTTTTTCGGTCATGGGTGTTGATAATACATACATTCCTCGGGAAGCCGAGAATATGCCCCGATTGAGCATTTCAAGATGAAATAACCCCGCCAGATCCCATGCCGTCAGCAAGCCTTCAAATGTATCCCGGGCCGTTTTTGGCATATCTTCGCGCCAATGAACTGTCATCAGAGACCCCATGCCGGTGACCTGGCCTTTGATACCGAGATTTTGAATTGATTTTTCAAAACCTTCTCGCAAGCGGTCACCCAATGAATTGATCCGTTCCACGGCTGCTTCATCATACAACTCCAGTGTCGCCAGTCCGGCAACCAGGGTAATGTTATTACCGTTGAAGGTACCGGAATGAAAGATCGGGTGGGGATAATCCGGGCTGAACAGCTCCATAATATCTCTTCTGCCGCCTATGGCCCCCACCGGAAAACCACCGCCGATGATTTTACCCAGGGCCACAATATCGGGTGTTATCCCGTAATGGGTATGCAGCCCTCCATATTGCAGGCGAAACATCATAACCTCGTCCAGAATGAGCAAAATCCCATATTGTTCGGTCAGTTCCCGCATCCCCTGAAGATAACCCGGTTCCGGTAAAAAAAGCCCGCCGGCACTGAACATCGGCTCTATGATTACCGCTGCTATTTGAGCTCCATGCTTTTTAAGAATGTCTTCTACGGTTTCAAGATCATTGTAAGGAGCGATATAGATGTCTTTGAGAAGATTTCGCGGTATCCACGGTTCCGCCCAAGGCTCCGGCAATCCTTCTGTTTTGGGTTCGGGGAAAATATTCACCTGGGCATAGTCATGCATGCCGTGATACCCGCCATCCATCTTCAATATGCCTTCTTTTCCGGTAAACCCCCTGGCGACCCGCATGGCAAACAGTGTGGCCTCGGTGCCCGAGTTCCCGTAGCGAACCGCTTCGACGCAGGGAATCCGGTTGCAGAGATACTCGGCATGCCGGTACTGGATCTCTGCGGCCGAGCCCAGCACAACACCTTTTTCCATCTGGGATTTGGCAGCTTCAGTAACGCGAGGGTGAGCATGGCCATGAATCAGTGACGTGTAGTTGTTTTGCATATCGATGTACGTATTGCCGTCACAATCGTACAAATAACATCCCTCACCTTTTTCCATAAAAGTTGGATAAGGTGTAAAATAGGATGCTCTGCGTGTTTCTCCACCGGGGAGCCAGTTTTTAGCGGCTTCAAAATGACGGCCGGATTGTCCGGTCTTCTTACGGTACCGCTCTACGATATCACGCCCGATTTCGTGGGACTCGTAATTGTTCATTTTATTCCTCCTTTCGGAGACCCAGCATCTCCCGCGCTTCATCCGGCGTAGCAACAGGCCGCCCTGCGATCTTGGCAATCTCCTTAACCCATTTCACCTGTTCCCAGCTGCCTTTGGCCAGGTCACCACCCGGCATTTTTACATTGTCTTCCAGACCGATACGGATATGCCCCCCGGAAATGGCGCTGATGAGCGCGGCCTTGTGCTGATGAGGGCCCACCCCGCACACACTGTAGGTTGCATTTTCGGGAAGTTGCCCGACCAAACTCATGTGCAGCAAGGGATCAAACTGCATGCCGCCGGCCACCCCGTACACGAACTGAAAGTGCATGGGCTGTTCAAACAGGTCTTTTTTGCGGCTCAGCAATATGCAGTTGTACAGTCCGCCCGGATCAAAAATTTCACATTCCGGTTCGGTTCCTACTTCCTTCATTTTGCGGGCAAAATCTTCCA
>JAFDAT010000516.1 GCA_019313725.1 Deltaproteobacteria bacterium | reverse complement strand
CCTTATTTTATAGATAAGACAAAGCGAAGCGTCTTCCACATTCGACGTTGGATGTTGAACGTTCAATGTTCGATGTTCAAGTTTTTTTCTGTAACTTCAGGCTTTTGAATCCTCCGGCTCATGTGTTCTGTGATAGAGTCCCTTCTAGGGCAACGCAATGCCTGGTCCTCTGGGCCAGGTCAGAGCCATTAGGCTCTGCCAATACTGGAGAAGATAAAAATTCAAAGCACGAATATCTAAACCCTAAACAATATCAAATGACCTAAATTCAAATCATCTAAACGAGGTTGCCGAGGCTCATGCCGAGGGCTCATGTTTGGAGTATTTGAGTTTTTGATATTCGGATTTAGGATTTCGTTGTAAACCCTTATAGTATATAATCAGGGCCCCCGCGGGGCGGGATCTTCGACGCGCCATCTGGACCCGGGTATCTACTTTTTGTGCTTTAGTGCCTTGGTGGCAAGCTAAAAAAGGGTGCTATTTTCTTGGCGCCTTGGTGTCTTCGTGGCCAATTAATAGATCCAATACATTCTGCCTGTGCGCGTACATGATAAAAATCACCGTCAGGATTGTTCCCGCACAGCACCAGGAATAAATTCCACAAGCCTTTATGGAAGCGCCTGCCAGAATCAGCACCATGACAAACGAGCCGACAAACGGAATCCGGAAACAGGCGAAGCACAACAGCCACGCAAGTGCTGATGCGAGGACGGCATAGGGAGCTGTGTAAAGGGTGAATCCGAGGTAGTTGGCCACCCCTTTGCCCCCCCTGAACCCGTGAAAGCAGGGATATCTGTTGCCGAGAATAAGTCCGAAACCGATCCACGGCACCCAGTAATAGGGAAGCATTGTTGCGGCGAGCAAGGCCACCGCCAGGGAACGGCCCATATCGAGAATCAGCACAACCGCCGCCATTACCAAACCGCTTTGCCGGTAAACATTGGTCATACCAGGGTTTCCGCTGAAAGAATCCCGGGGATCCCCTCGCATTGTGATCCTGAAGATGATAATGGAAAAATTTATTGAACCGGCAAGATAGGCCGCTATAAACAATAACAGAGACATAGGATGATTCATCGGCGCTACCAATAGCCTTTTTTACTTCTGATTAAAACCCGGGCAACCGGTCATCATCCCGTGTTTGCGGCTTACCGGGTAATCGCGGCAGATGCTGGGCTTGACGTCGTGAATACAGCAAGTCCAGCGATTTTCAGTCGGCATGTGCTCTAAAAAAGGGCATCGATCGGCCAGTTCATGGGTACCCGGTTTCACCCATATACGGTAGGCCTTTGCCGGATAATTTCGGTCCAGGATCTGCACATGCTCAAGAATGTCCCGGCGTCCCATTCTTTTCCAGCCGGCCACGTCTTCCGCCCCAAGCGCATCGCGATAATCCAGGGAGTTGCAGCAGTTGCCACACTGTTGACAGGCAAAATTTTCCATGCCGGTTTCGATGCAGACGCCCGGCAACCCGGTGGCTGAATCCGTAGCGGTATAGGCATGGGTCTGGAAAACACGCGAGCAGACAGAGGTGATGATTTCAAGGTCAGGCGCATGCTCATTCAGGGCCCTGCATACATATTCGCCAAGCGCCGGTCCGTCGAACCAGACCATCTTCAGACCGTGTCGTGCCGCGACCCATCGGCCCTCTTTCCCTCTTTCGCGCTTGATGATGGCATCACCATTTGAAATCACGCGCAGGACCTCGCTGAACAGCATGATTTGCGGCTCGTATGAACGGAAATCCATACAAACTGCGTCCAATGCCTGCCGGGTGGTCAAAAAGATAGACCCCTTTGCGGTCATCTGCATTTCCCTTCCACTATAAACCGTCAGCCCCATTTAAGAAAATTGTAATGTCAGCCTTTAAAAGCGGTTTTATAACAAAAGCGATCCTTTTTTATTCCAGCATTAAAAACCTGATCCTTTGGGACCGTCGTAGATCCCGCTTTGCAGGGGTCAGAGCCATTAGGCTCTGCCAAAATAAATAATTTAAAGTGTCAAGTGATCTAAAGTTGACAGACTCGCAAAAAGTCCGAAATTCCGTCATGCCCCTGCCTTCGCAGGGGCAGGCTCTGCGAAGGCAGACATCCAGAACTATCTGAAAACACTGGATTCCCGCCTTCGCAGGAATGACGCTAAAGGGCGTTTTAAGACTTTTTACGAAAAACATCAAAGTTGATGAATCGCTACGCTCTGCCATTTATAAAAAAGATAGAATTCCTTAACTTTAGTCACTTTAGTTCACTTTAGGCACTCATATGTTATGGCGTAGATACTCCCTTCCA
>JAFDAT010000005.1 GCA_019313725.1 Deltaproteobacteria bacterium | reverse complement strand
CGGGGGTCCCGGATGTATATGGCGCCGCCTGACGCCAGGGAAAAAAGGTTGGCGCCCGGGTAGGGCGTGGCCTGTTCGCGGCAGTTGCCTTCGTCGTCAAAGGTCATCCCGTTGAGGATCACGAACCCACCGTTGTTCAGAGGGTTGCCGGCCATGAACGATTCGGCCAGGTAGTCCAGACAGGTGCCATTGATCACCACGCGGGGCCGTCCCACAGCATTGATCAGAGGTCGGCCGGCGGCATTGCCCATGACATACACATCCCCGCCCTTGGCCCCGTACATGAAGGTCTGGCCCACATCGCCGTAAATAACCAGCTTGCCCTGCTTCATAATCTGGCCCAACTGGTCCTGGGCATTGCCGTGAACGTAAATCTGCATGCCGTCAATGCCCGAAGCCAGGTAATCCCCGGAACTGTCGTATACATCGATGCGGACATCCCGTGTATCCGTTGACAATCCGCAACCGGTAAAGCGCTGCCCCTTGTATCCAAAACATATGAACCGTTTCCATCCCTGTTTATAGGCTTTGCAGATCAACCGGGCATCACAGTTTTCACCCTCGGGCGGGAAAGCCCGGGCGTTGAGAACCAGTACGGCTTCATCACCCGCCGGTCCGCGCAGCCTGTCCCGTAAATCCCAGTCGATATAAACGAATCTGCCGGCAGGCGCTGCGTTAATTCCCGGGGTCGCCTTGAAGATGCGCGTCAGGGATTCACGTATCAACTGCAAAACAGAGCTGCGTTTCTTCTTTCCGGTGCCGAACCTGTGGTCGTTCAGGAAGGTCAGTGTCTTTATGGCATGTACCTTGTTCGCAGGGTCGTGGGCGGCCAGATCGACCATTTCGTCGCAAAAACATTTAAAAGATAAAAAATCCCAGTGCGCCATCTTTTTCAAGGCAAATCCCTGAACCGTTTCGGGTTTATCTTCGATATGCGCCTTGACGGCCGCCCGGATTTCCGCTTGGGTTTCGGATGCACCTGTGTCGATGGTGGGATTATAATGCCGCTGGCCCGCCGGCACCGTCACCACATTGCCGAACTTGTCGGTGCAGGAGAGAACCTTCTTGCCGTTCCCGTCCGGGCTGTCCTTGACCGTAAAAATGAACGAACCGCCGTCGGAGGCACTGCCGCCCCTTGCATTCCAGTAGATATCGGCCACGGGGCAGAAACGGCTGTCTTCTGCCGACAGGCTCTGCAATGTGGCATCGATGGCCTGCTTTTCCGAACAGACCAGGCCGATCTGCACTTCGCCGTCCTGAAGGGCGAAAACCTGGGGCCGCAGCATGGAGGTATCCGTGATGCCCATCAGTTGAATAAATTTATCGTAAGGGTTGTTGCGGGCAATGATAAACAGCCAGGGCCCATCCGGCGATGCCTGGATGTGGGCGGACTGCAGGTACCGGTAAATATGCTGTTTTTCGGGCGGCAGAAGATCGAAGTCATGTTCGGTGGTGGGCGCCATGGCTTCGATGATGTACTCCAGAGGGTACCCGAAAGTCCTGTTCCACAGATCGAACAGCTGGATGGAAACTTCCGTGTCCGTGAGAAACTGGGGATATATGCGGTACTGCTTCAGGTATTCACTGACAGCGTGGTAATTGGCAAAGTCACCGTTGTGGACCAAGGCTTCGTCCAGCCCGCTGAAGGGATGCGCACCTCCCGGGTGCCACACACGTCCCTTGGTGGGGTAGCGTTGGTGGGCGATCCAGCCATGCGCCCTGAAATCTTCCAACTGGTAGTACTGCACCACCTTTTCGGCGTAACCCACAATCTTCAGAATCATGAGGTTGCGGGCATGCGAAAGCACAAAAGCCTCCTGTTCCCCGAGGGAGGCGTAAAAGGTCTGATTGAGGTCAGTGGAATTGCGGTAGATGAATTCATCTTCCGCCCGCTCCGGTGTCAGTTCCTGCAGCCCGTTCTCTTGTATGAAACGATCCAGGGCCTCCTTTTTTACCCTGACAAAGTAGCGCCAGACATCCGGTGGCTTTACCTCCAGGCCCTCTATGTCCCTGTAATCCGCGACCGTCGGGAGCAGCTCCGCCTTGTGGACTTCGAGAAAAGGAGCAATGTTGCGCTTTTCCATTGCACCGCGGGAATCGGATTTCAACAGGGCCACCTGCAGCATGTAGTGACTGTCCAGGACCGCCTGGCTGACACCCAGATCCTTGGCGGAAAGCCCGACGGCGGCAATACCGCCGCCCTTCCCGTTTCCGCGGTTGTGCATCTGAATCGAAGGTTCGTAGATGTGGCGGCCCTTGACCGGAATCGAGGATATGAATCCGGTTACCCCGCACCCTCCCTCTTCGGCCGGCTTTTTCTGCGCAATGCCTCCATTGGATGGGACTGGACGCGATGAAATTATTCTATCGATGGTCTTTTTCTCAGGAAAGGTCATGATTGTTTTGCGTTTCCTTTGGGATTTTCAAATTGTAATGAGTTTCAGGACGCCCACTTAAAACGTAACACCTAAAACATAAAACGGTAGTTCATATAATTGTCTTGGCTTTCGGTGCCGGTTGATAGGATGCCCGCTCGGCCGCTTCAAGATAATCCAGGTGTACCAGCAGGTCGGAACGCCCGGTCAGTTCACCGATGCTGCGCATGCCCAGTTGCCGCAACAGTTTGCACCACTGTTTTCGCCAGGCCATGTACATGTTGACCAGCCGCTGCTCCGCGTAGGGTTCCGAGATCATGCGGCCCAGCTCGTGATCCGTGGAGGCAATGCCTCGGGCGCAGCCCCGGCCGCTTTCGCAGTTGCCGCAGCGCACACATTCCAGGGCCACCAGGTCGGCCGTACCGATGACCACCCCGTCCGCCCCCAGGGCGATGGCCTTGGCCGTGTCCAGGGCGTTGCGGATGCCGCCGCTGGCAATCAGGCACACCTTGTCCCGGATGCCTTCCGCTTTAAGAAAATTGTGCACCTTGGGAATGGCGTACTCGATGGGCATGGCGATGTTCTTCTTGGCAATGTCCGGCGCAGCCCCGGTCCCGCCGTAGCTGCCGTCGATGTGGATGATGTGGGCACCCGCGTAGTAGCTGCCCACGGCAACCATATCGACATCCGTGGGCGTGGACACCTTCACCGAAATGAGTCCTTCCGGATTGATCGCCTTGATCCAGTCCACGTGCTTCTTGTGATCCTCCACTGAGTACACGCTGTGGAACGGAAAAGGTGAAAACAGGGAGTTGCCCACCACCGTTTCCCGCATGGCGGCCACTTCCGGGGTCACCTTGTCGCCCAGAAGATGCCCCCCCAGGCCCGGCTTGGCCCCCTGGGCGTATTTGAATTCTATCACCGGTGCATACAGAATGGTTTCTTCGCGGACGCCGAACAGACCGGTAGCCACCTGGGTAATCACATGTTCCTTGTAGGGGACGAATTCCTCGGGGTAACCGCCCTCGCCCGTACAGGTCAGCGAATTCAGCTTCTGGGCTGCCCGGGCGCGTCCCACCAGCGCGTTCAAGGCCATGGACCCGTATGACATGCCGCCGCCGTAGCAGGGCAGGGACAGCGTTTTTACCGGCCGCCCGTCCCCGCGCTTGTTGAGAACAAGGCGAGTGTCGATCTTTTCGTCTTCAACATCTATATATGCATCCGGCTCAAAATGCCTGAATCGAATCTTGTCGAAGCCACCGCCGGAATTGCCCAGGTTATATTCCAGGGCCACCACGGGCAGATCACCGGTTTCGGCCATCTCCCAGTGAGCGATGAGCATCTCATCGGTCCAGCGATAATCGCCCAGGGTTTCCAGCACCGGGTTCAGTCGCAGGGTCAGGGCCCCCTCGGGGCAGCGGTCTATGCAATAGTAATCGTTCTTTTTACAGTCAAAGCCGATGCACTTATGCTCCCGCGGGCGCAGGGTCTGGTTGTAGGCTTCATACCTGGGGTGCACGCCCTGGGGGCACAATTCGGCACACAGGCCGCAGGAGACACATTTGGAACTGCGCCTGATACTGTATTTACCGATGGTGTTTCTGAATCTGGAGGGCGCCTCTACAGTTTTTGGAAGCGTCCCCTTCTGCATCTGATCGTTCATCTTCTATCCCAATCAGGATGAGCCGAAAATCCTAATATCTAAAATTATAAAATCCTAAACAATTTCAAAAAATCCAATGCCAAACACCCAAACGGCGATAAACCGATAGCTGTTCACGCATCGCCTGTCATTTCGTCTTGGATATTTAAACATTTGAATTTAGAATTTGTTTAGAGTTTCGTAAATTAGGATTTAGAACTTTTCCATCCAATCTATTTTAATTAATTAAGGTCCCGGCACCACGCGCTCACCGAATATCGGCCCGAAATTTTCTTTTTCCAGGTCTTCGAACCACATGGAACGCCCGACTTCACCCCGCAGCCGTCTGACCTCCCGGATACCCATGGCCCCCATCAGCTCGATGAGCTGGCTTTGCCATGCCCCCATCAGGTTGACAATGCGCTGGCTGCCCCAGGCTGCATCGATTCCGGCGTCCAGTTCGACCGGGCACGACAGGCTTTCCCGGCAACGCCCGCACAGGTGGCATTCCAGGGCCAGCATCAGGGCGGTATCGGCCTCCACCCCGTCGGCCCCGCAGATGATGGCCTTGGCCACGTGCTCTGCCATGGCTATCCCCCCGGAAAAGACCAGGTTGACCTGCTGGCGCAGACCGCCTTCAACCAGTTTCAGGTGGACTTCCCGGATTAAATCCTTGATAAACCGCGGGCTTTCAGTACCCAGCTCGTTCCCGTGGTCATCGGCATGTAAAGTGACGGTATCCACGTCAGCCCTGGCCAGCAGGCAGGTCCGCTCTGCAGCCCGGTCGTCCAGAGGAACCCTGACCACGATCGGGGCCTCCGCATTCAGACTCCTGATCTCTGCCAAAACCGGTTCAATGCCCGCGGCAAATGCCACCTCAACCGCCCTGCTGCGGCGAACCTTTTCCCCATGGTTTTTATAATTTTCAATGGTCAGGGACGGAATCAGAAAATCTGCATAGGGTTCCAGTGCCGGCGTAATGTCATCTGCGGCCACAAACATAAATGTGCCCAGTATTTTTGCCGACTGGGCCGTGGTCAGCCGGATATTCTCGTTTGCCACCAGATCCGACGGCAGACGCAGTAAAAGGGGCAGTGGAACTTCCAGTATCGTGGGCAGCTCCGAAGCGATGCTCATATCGTCGTTGAAGCGCAGCGGCGTGACCCTCCGGGAAAGCTCAAAGCAGGTACTGATGTACTCGCGGCCGTGGATCCCATCCCTGGTGGGGCGCACGATCTCGGACATGTCCGTCCACATGGAATCGAATCCGGGGGCCACAAAGGGACCCCTGTAGCCGGCGCCGGACACGGGTATCTGCCCCGTGTGTGCCTGGTACCATAACCGGTGAATGAGTTCTGCCCGCCAGTAATCATCCCCCAGGGTCCGGTAATCAGGATTGATGGCCCGTGAAAAGATCCCCCGCGTGCACTCCTGGATACACCGGAAGCAGCTTTGACAAGTGTAGAGGTATTCGGGCTCCTCCATGGCAGCCATGTGCAGGACATTTTCATTGAAAATGTTGTACACACATCGTTTTTTCACGCACTGGCGGCAGCTGCCGGCACAGTCTTCCCGGAACTCGACCGTGGCATACTTTCCGATGGGATGAAATCGCGGTTCCGCCGGTTTTACGGGTATGTGATATTTTTTAGGCATTAGCTATTCCAAATTTATAAAAACTAAAACATAACAGTACGAAATTTATTGTTCTTCTGGCCACATACTCAAGCGAGGGATGCCCGCAGGGTGAAAATGGGTGAATGATCGATGCCATCCTTTTAACTCTTATTATTTCACCCATTTTCATGAAACACCCAGATCTGGTCGAGGTAGCAACCCCGCCCCCTCCACGATCCCGGCGACAATCTCCTCCCACTTGATAGCCATGATGTGGATGCCGTGGATGCCCTCCATTTCACGCAGTTCGGCGATGGTTTCGAGGCAGATTTTCACCCCCTCGTTGGCCGCATCCTTTTTGGGTACGCCGGCCATGCGCTGGATAACCGCCTCCGGGACATCCATACCCGCCACCCGGTTGTTCATATAGTTGGCCATACCCGCCGATTTCAGGGGCGTAACCCCGGGAAGGATGTGGACCCTGTCGGTCAACCCCTCCTCCCGGGCCAGTTTGATCCACTCCCGGAAACGTTCCAGGTTGTAGACACACTGCGTCTGGATAAAATCCGCGCCGGCATCGATCTTCTTGGCCAGCCGGATAACCCGGTACTCGAAAGGGTCGGCAAAGGGGTTGGCGGCCGCACCAACGAACATCTTCGGCGCTTCGTCAAGTTCGTGCCCGCTCATGTCCTGGCCCGTTTCCCGCATTTCCCTCACCGTTCTGGCCAGGTTCATGGAATCGATGTCGAACACGTTCATGGCGTCCGGCTGGCTGCCGAAAGACTGGTGGTCCCCGGTCAGGCAGAGGATATTCCTGATCCCCAGCGAGTAGGCGCCCATGATGTCCGACTGTAGGGCAATTCTGTTGCGGTCGCGGGTCACCATCTGCATGACCGGCTCCAGCCCGATGTTCAACAGATGTATACTGGCGGCAATACTGGACATCCGCACAATGGCGGTCTGATTGTCAGTCACATTCAGTGCATCCACCACATCCTGCAGCAATTTCCCTTTTTCGATAATACGTTCACGGTTGCTGCCGCGGGGGGGGCCGCACTCGGCGGTCACCACAAATTCACCGGCTGTGAGCAGCTTTTCCAACCTGCTTATGGATGCGTTTTTCATATGATGTGATCCTCTCTGACGAGTTTGCGGGGACCTCCGGAAGTGCTCGTATTCCAGTTTTTAGGCGGCACATACGCCCGCAGGTTGTCCAGCTGCCCCAGAATTTTCAACCGCTCGATAATCATCTGCCAGGCACAGTCCGTATCGGGATTGACTTCACACTTGCCCGCCTGGGATCCCCCGCAGGGGCCATTGAGCAGTTTTTTGGCACAACGCGTCACCGGGCAGACCGCACCGAACAGGGCCAGTTCGCAATTTCCGCACCCCGAACACTCTTCGGTAAAAAGCCCCTGCTTTTCCAGGACACCAATAAAAGTCGTGTTCACCCCGGGCAGCACCGGCTTGGTCACAAACCGGCGGGCAATGGCTTGAACCCCGGCGCCACAGGCAAGGGACAGCACCGAGTCGTTGCGGCCAACGGCTTCGGCCGCCTCCTGGATAAACTCGTTTTCACACTGCCGTTCCACGGTCAGTTCTTCCACCTCGATTGTCCGGCCCTCTTTGCGGGATACGAGCCTGATAGCCGACGCCAGAACCGCTGTCTCATCCTCACCGCCGGCAAAACATGTTTTCACACATGTCCCGCAGCCCAGGACCAGCAGCTTTTTATATGGCGCCACCATCTCTTTTATCTCTGCGATGGGTTTCTGTTCTCCTACGATCATAACGGATCTCCGCTTATTCTGTTATATCTGATGTTTTACGTTTAAATATTTAAAAATATCAATCACGAAAACACGAAATCTTTAGTAACCTTTTTCGTGATTTCGATATTTTCGTGATTTCGTGATGAAACATCCATTATTTTTTCTCCGACAAGTCGAGAGTTCCGCTGGGCTCCAACCGGCTTATCCGGTGTATGTTTTGAATATTTGAATATTTGGATTTGGTATTTGTTTAGAATTTGGTGAATTAGAATTTAGAATTTCCGCGTTAGTTATTGTTTCCCGTCAATTCCTTCGGACCGGACTTGGGCCCAGTTCCTCCAGGACAGACAATGTTCCGTCCAAGATTTTTTCCAGGGAAGCCTCGTCGCCGGATTTTACATTGAAGAGGGACAGACGGCGCCCGTCCAGGCCGATGTCATCCAGAAGCCCGCAGACCCATGTCGTGCGTTTTTTAGCCCGGATGTTGCCCTCGACAAAACGGCACTGCCCTTCCGGGCACACCAGTATGATCACGGCATCGGCATCGGCTTCAAAAGCGCGCAGGACAAAAACATCTTTGACCATGCTGGAACAGGGCAGTTTGACAAAGGTTATCTCGGCTTGATTCTCGATTTCGCAAAAAACGGAACTGGTTTCGGTAAAACTGTTGATACAGTAAAAAATGGTGATCCTGGGTGTAAATGTCGTCTGCATGGGCCACACGCCTCGTTTGAAAAAAACCGTTTCACGGTTCAGTGATACACGTCCTTAATTTTGTTCCAAGCCAAAAGTCTGCCGACGCTTATACAGGATAAACACCTGTTTGTCCATGTAACTTAGCTCGATTTCGAGTGATTATCAACCCAGCCGACCATAATCCACAGCATACCCAAACACCATTTGTGGTGAAAAGCATGCGTCGCGATATACAAGCCATCACAAATATGGTAAAAAGCCGATTATGGCAATCCTGCAGAAAATACCCCTCCCCTCCAAAATTGCCAGTATCGTGGAAGACAAGCTGAAAGCCTGCCGACAGGCCATCGACGACAAGGGGCTTTCTCTCGCAGCTCCCCTTGCTGCCCTGCCGGAAATTCAACACGTCTGGGCATTCAGCGACTTCATATCAAAAACGTGTATCCGGAACCCCGCGATACTCGTCGACCTGTTGAATAGCGGTGACCTCGAGACCCAATACGACCCCGGTGAATATATCCGTAAACTGAGTTTACACGAACCGATCGAGGGTGATCCCATCACCCCGCTACAGAACCGGCTGCGGCGCTTGCGGTCACGGGAAATGGTCCGTATTGCCTGGCGTGACCTTGCAGGGTGGTCCGGGCTCGACGCCACGTTGAACGAACTCTCCGCATTGGCGGACGCCTGTATCCAGCATGCCCTGGCGACCCTCTACGACCGGCAATGCCGGACAAACGGTACGCCCATGACGGCGAACGGCGACCAGCAATTCCTGGTCGTCCTGGGCCTGGGAAAGCTGGGTGGACAAGAACTGAATTTCTCTTCGGATATCGATCTCATTTTCGCTTACGACCGGCCCGGGAAAACCATAGGCGGAACCGGAACCATCACCAATGAGGACTTTTTCGTAAGGCTCTGCAGAAGCCTTATCCGCACCCTGGGAGAGAGCAGCGTCGACGGGATCGTCTTTCGCGTGGACATGCGCCTCCGGCCGGATGGTGAAAACGGGCCGCTGGTGATGAGTTTTGACAACATGGAAGAATACTACCAGCGTCATGGGCGGGAGTGGGAGCGGTATGCCTGGATCAAGGCCAGGACGGTCGCCGGGGACAAAGCCGCAGGCAAACGACTGATCAACATCATGAAACCGTTTGTTTACCGACGCTATCTGGACTTCGGGGTCTTCGAATCGCTCAGGGATATGAAACAAAAAATTTCCCTGGAAGTGAAACGGAAACGCATGGAGGGCGATATCAAACTGGGCCCCGGCGGAATTCGTGAAATCGAATTCTTCGGCCAGGTGTTCCAGCTGATCCGGGGCGGGGTAACCCCTGAACTGCAGGATCGCCGGATCCGATCTGTCTTGAAATTGCTCGTCCGGGAAGGCTATATCGACGCCGGCGTCTGCCGCGAACTGACCGAGGCTTATCATTTCCTGCGTAATACGGAACATCGTCTCCAGGAATTCAACGACCAGCAGACCCACAAGCTCCCCGGGGAGCCGGCCGAGAGAGAAAGGCTGGCCCTTTCCATGGGGGCTGAAAGCTGGGCAACCTTTGCCGTCGACCTGGACCTGCACCGCCAAAACGTTCAGACCCATTTCAGCAACCTGCTCGAATCCAACGAACCGGAAGTTGTGGCTTGTGACGATAATTCCACGAGTGAAGAACTGGCCTGCCTGTGGCAGGACCTCGATACCGGCGACCCCTCTTTGAATTCCCTTTCCCGGGCAGGTTACGAAACACCCGGTGAAGTGGTGCAGCTGCTGACCCAATTCAAGCACAGCCCCAAAACGCGTGCCTTAAGTCACGACGGCCGGGAACGCATCGACAAACTGATGCCCCTCGTCCTCATTGAAGCGGCTGCCTCGGATCAGCCCGTCACTACCGTCAAAAGGATCATCACCCTGTTGGAGGCCATTGAACGGCGCACCAATTACCTCTCCCTGCTGCTTGAAAATCCGCGCGCCCTGAAGCACCTGATCCGGCTTGCCGAGGCCAGCCCATGGATTACCACATTCCTGTCGCGTCACCCCGTCCTCCTGGACGAGCTCCTGGATCCCCGGACACTCTATTCCCCGCCGGACCGGCATGCACTGGAAAAAGAGCTGAACCTCAGGATGGAACGGGTGTCAGCCGATGACCTGGAATATCAGATGGAAACGCTCTGCATCTTCAGGCAGGTGAATACGCTCAAAGTTGCCGCCGCCGACATCACCGAAGTGCTGCCGCTCATGAAAGTCAGCGACTACCTGTCAGACCTGGCCGAGACCATTCTCGACCAGGTGGTGAACCTGTGCTGGAACCACCTGGCCCAACGGCACGGGAGGCCCGTGGCCCGCCTCGGTAAAACTGACTGCGCCAAAGGCTTTGCCGTTATTGCTTATGGGAAACTGGGCGGCCTCGAACTGGGATACGGTTCCGACCTCGATCTGGTCTTCATTCATGCCGGCACCCGGGGCCTCACGAGCGGCGATGATAATCCCGTTGAAAATACACAATTTTATTCCCGCCTGGGTCAGCGGGTTATCCATGTTCTCACCGCCAACACACCGGCCGGAAAAATATACGAAATCGACATGCGCCTGCGGCCCAGCGGCAGTTCGGGCATTCTGGTCAGCCAGTTCGAGGCATTCGAAACATATCAATCCCAGGATGCATGGACCTGGGAACACCAGGCGCTTTTGAGATCGCGGGCACTTGCCGGTGATGCAGGCTTGATCGACTGGTTTGAACAAACACGCAGGAAGATCCTGACCTGCAGGCGGAACCCCAAAGAGCTTCAACAAGATGTTGTGGACATGCGCAGGCGCATGCGGAAATCACTGTTGAAAATAGACCCTGGCACCTTTGATATCAAACAGGGCCTTGGCGGCATCGTGGACATCGAATTCCTGGTCCAGTACCTCATTCTGCTGCATGCCCACCGATTTCCCGAACTGGTGGCCTATTCCGACAATGTCCGTCAGATTCGGTCCCTTGAAGAGACCGGAATCCTCGACGAAACCGCCGCCTATCTGCTGCGGAGGGCCTACCTCGTTTACCGTGCCACGACCCATCGGCTAAACCTGAAAGAGGAACCGGCCCTGGTTACGGAGGAAACCTATAGGGATTTGTACCAGCGGGTCAAAGCCATATGGGAAAAATACATGCAGCCGGATTAACCTCCCGGCAAACCTTGCGAGACAACAATTTTTTATCTCCGGCTATAGACACCCGTATTACAAATTTGTAATGTTTTTGCTCTATTTCTGACAATTTTGTAATCGGCCAGGCGGAAAGAACTCATTGAAATATACTTTTAACCCATTGTAATTTTTTATTTATCTGTATTCAATACCATAGTGGCATACAGATTGCTTTTACTGAAACTGAGCGTTTCAATTTTTAAGAAATGTTAGTACTATATATGAGTGAACAATACATGCAAATATTAATCACCTTGAAGCAAGACCGGAAAAACCTCATGGCCTCGTTTGACAAATTCCCGGTCATCGACTTCATGCGCCGGCACAGCCGTATCCTGGACACCTATTTTCAACAGAGTTTTGAAGAGAGCATGGTGGGACCCAGGCTGGGCCTCAACAAAAACCCTTATGCCATTGTTGCCTTAGGCGGGTATGGCAGAGAGGAGCAGTGTGTCCACTCCGATGTTGATATACTCTTTTTATTTAAAAAACATGTTCCGGATGAGGCCGCCAGCCTGATCCAGGAAATCATCTATCCGTTGTGGGATATAGGTTTAGAGGTCGGGTATGCCACCCGGACACTCCACGAATGCGTCAACATGGCCCGCAAGGACTACGAGATTCTGACGCCCATTCTGGATGCCAGGTTCATCTGCGGCATGTCTCTGCTGTTTTCCCAGCTCATGACTGCCGCCAGGGAGAAAATACTCGACAAGCACTCCAGAAAAATTGTCGACTGGCTGGTAAAAAGCAACACCGAACGCCACCGGCATTTCGGTGACTCCACCTATCTTCTCGAGCCCAACCTGAAGGAAGGCCAGGGCGGTCTGCGGGATTATCACACCATGCTCTGGATCGGACGTATCAAATTGAACATGCGGCAGGCCAGAGACCTGGAGTACTTCGGCTTCCTTTCCCACGATGAATACCTTGCCGTCAGGGAGGCACTCTCCTTTATCTGGGGGGTGCGTAACCAACTTCACCTGGAAACCGGCCGAAAGGTCGACCAACTCTATTTCGAAACCCAGATAAAGCTGGCCAGTTCCATGAAATTCAAAAGTACCAACGGACTTCAGCCCGTTGAAAAGTTCCTCGGAACGCTTCACAGTAAAATGGATTTCATGAAACAGCAGCACCTGATGTTCCTGAATGAACACGGATTCGTGAAAAAATCCCGCTACACGCTCAAACATAAAAACAATCGGAAGATCGAGAACATCGAAATTTCCGACGACACCCTGGAATTCACGACTTCCGAAGCCATTATCCGATCCCCCGAACTGCTCATCAAAATATTTGAAGAGAGCGCAAGGCATAAACTTCCGCTGAGTGGGGAAGCCAAACGCATGGTGAACGAATTCAGCTACCTGGTCAATGACCGCTTCAGGTCATCAGACAGCGTGGTAAAATCATTCGAATTCGTCCTGAAGGAACCCGCACCGACCTTCAACGTACTCAGGGAGATGCTGAACACCGGTTTCCTGGTGAAGCTGATCCCGGAAATGAGGGGTATTGCCAACCGGATCCAGTATGACGAATACCACCTCTACCCGGTTGACAAACATCTGCTGCGAACGGTTCAGGCCGTAAAAAAATTTGGCAGTGACCTGGATGAATCCGGTTGTATGCTGTGCGCAAAAATCTGGAAACAGCTCAAAAACCGAAAACTGCTTCTCTGGGCGGCGCTGCTCCACGATATCGGCAAAGGCGTCCCCCAGAAAGACCACGCCAAAGCCGGCGCCAAAATCACCCGGAACATTCTGTCGAGATTCGGATACGATCCCGAAGAGATCGACACCATCGCTTTTCTGGTTCAGGAGCACCTGCTGCTGGTAAAAATTGCCACTCGGCGTGACATACACGACGAAGAGACGGCCATCCATTGTGCCAGGGTCATCAAGAAAGTTAGCCGGCTTCAGATGCTTTACCTGCTGACCATTGTAGACTGCATTTCCACGGGTCCCAATGCCTGGAATGAATGGACCGCCACGCTTTTAAGGGACCTCTTTCTCAAAATTTCCAATATACTGAAAAAAGGTGAACTGGCGACACAACGGGCGGTCAAGACCTCCGCCCATAAAAAGGAGGTCGTACTGGCATCCGCCACGTCAAAAGCCGAAGCAGCCGAGCTGGAAAAACTGTTTCACTCTATGTCCCCCCGCTACCTTCTCTACATGCCGGACGATGAAATTCTAAAAGACATCGAACTGTTTCGGAAACTGGGGGATCGCTCTTTTGCCTGGGACATCACCCGGGATGAAAAAGCCAATTCGAGAACGGTGAGGATCTGTGCGCAAGACCAGCCCGGCCTGTTTTCAAAAATTGCCGGCACCTTCACCCTGAACAATCTCGATATTCTCAACGCCCAGATATTCACATGGCGCAACAACCTGGCCCTGGACATTTTTCACGTCAAACCGCCGCCGGACCAGATCTTTGAAAAAGAGCGCTGGGCCAGTACGGAAAAAGACTTTCAGGCAGCTCTTGCGGGAGACCTGGATCTTCCCAATGCCCTGGCTAAAAAAATGTCAGGATACCAGTCTATCCGGCCCAAAGCGTCCAAGCTGCAGCACCGTATCGTCGTGGACAATCACAGCTCCAGCTTTTTCACCATTGTCGAAGTGTTCACCTATGACTTTCCGGGCCTGCTCTTTACCGTAACGGATGCCCTCTTCAGATCCGGTCTGGATATCTGGGTTGCTAAAATTTCTACGAAAGTGGATCAGGTTGTAGACGTATTTTATGTGAGGGACTTTGACGGACAAAAGATAGATTCGGAAGATCAGGCAGTTGCCCTAAAAGCCGCCATAGAAGCAAGGCTCCCCGAGATCGTCTGATTTCCGGGAACTTTCACGATTGTATACGATGAGGACAGCACCAGAAAAGGAGCCGGACACATGAAAAAAATTGAAGCGATTATTAAACCGTTTAAACTGGATGACGTGAAGGAAGCCTTGAACGAAATCGGTATCCAGGGCATGACGATCTCGGAGGTCAAAGGCTATGGACGGCAGAAAGGCCACAAGGAAATCTATCGTGGCGCGGAATATGTCGTCGACTTTATACCCAAGATAAAAATTGAAATCGTGGTCGCCTCGGAACAAGCGGATTTGGTGGTCGAAAAAATCTGTGATGCCGCCAACACGGGTAAAATAGGCGACGGAAAGATTTTTATATTCCCGGTGGAAGAAGCCATACGGGTTCGTACCGGTGAAAAGGGAACCGATGCCATATAAAATGATA
The DNA here is from genome assembly GCA_019313725.1 of Deltaproteobacteria bacterium. Taxonomy (GTDB): domain Bacteria; phylum Desulfobacterota; class Desulfobacteria; order Desulfobacterales; family B30-G6; genus JAJDNW01. The sequence continues at coordinate 11,250 of JAFDAT010000005.1, read as the reverse complement.
AGGAGGCAAAAGATGACACCAAAAGAAGTACTGGAAATGGCAAAAGAAAAAGAGGCCAAGGTTGTGGATCTGCGCTTTATGGATTTCCCCGGCGTATGGCAGCACTTTACCGTACCCTTGAGTGAACTGGATGAATCCAGCTTCGAGGACGGATACGGTTTTGACGGTTCCAGCATCCGTGGCTGGCAGCCGATCGATGCCAGCGACATGCTGGTCATCCCGGATCCTGTCACGGCAAAAATCGACCCGTTTTACAAGGAGTCCACCCTCGTTCTGATCGGCAACATTTTCGACCCGGTCACCCGGGAACAATACTCTCGGGACCCGCGCTATATAGCGCAGAAAGCCGACAACTATGTCAAAAGCACCGGCATCGGCGACACCACCTACATCGGCCCCGAACCGGAGTTTTTCATTCTTGACGACGTCACCTTCGAATCTTCCAAACATCGTGCCTTTTACAAAATAGATTCCATTGAAGGCGCCTGGAACACGAGCCGGGACGAAGGACCCAACCTGGGCTATAAACCGCGGCACAAAGAAGGTTACTTCCCGGTACCCCCCATGGACAAATTCCAGGATCTCAGAACCGAAATGCTGCTGGTCCTGGAAAGCCTCGATATCGACGTCGAATGCCAGCATCACGAAGTCGCCACAGCCGGCCAGGCCGAGATCGACATGCGCTTCAAGCCCCTTTTGCAGATGGCAGACCAGCTCATGTGGTTCAAATACGTTATAAAAAATGTGGCCTATCGCCACAACCATACGGTCACCTTCATGCCCAAACCCCTGTTCGAGGACAACGGCTCGGGCATGCACACCCACGTAAGTATTTGGAAGGACGGCAACCCGCTGTTTGCTGGTGAAAAATACGCCGGCGTTTCCCAGGAAGCCCTCTGGGCTATCGGTGGAATTCTGAAGCACTGTAGGGCACTTTGCGCTTTCACCAATCCCACCACCAATTCATACAAACGCCTGGTCCCCGGTTTTGAAGCACCTGTAAACCTGGCCTACTCCAGCCGGAATAGAAGTGCCGCCGTACGCATCCCCATGTACTCGTCATCGCCCAAGGCCAAAAGGATCGAGTTCCGGACCCCGGACCCGTCCTGCAACGGCTACCTCGCCTTCTCGGCCATCGTCATGGCCGTGATGGACGGTATCGAAAACAAGATCGACCCGGGCGACCCGCTGGATAAAAACATCTATAACCTGCCGCCGGAAGAGCTGGCAGAAATCGGCTCCGCCCCGGGATCCCTGGACGAAGCCCTCGACGCGCTCAAGGCTGACCAGGATTTTCTGCTCAAGGGCGATGTTTTCACCCAGGATGCCATCGACATGTGGATCGAGTACAAAACCGAAAACGAAGTCAATCCCGTGAGGCTGCGCCCGCATCCCCACGAGTTCTTTCTGTACTACGACATTTAGATTGTATGAACACTATCCGAACCTACGACAAAGTTGTCTGGTCGACCTGCAACGTGAACTGCGGCAGCCGCTGCCCGGTGCGGCTCTTTGTCAAAGCCGGCAGGGTGGTTCGCATCGAGTCCGACAACACGGGGGATGATGCTTCCAGGCCTCATGAAATCCGTGCCTGCCTACGCGGGCGCGGTCTACGCCGCTGGGTATATTCAAAAGATCGTCTGCAGCACCCCCTCAAGCGGATTGGCAAACGTGGAGAGGGACGCTTCGAACGCATATCCTGGGACCAGGCCCTGGACACCATTGCCACCGAACTGGAACGTATATTGAAGCAGTACGGCAATGAAGCTGTTTTCCGCATCTACGGTACCGGCAACCTGGGCGGGGTCGTCTCGAGTCGGGATCAGGTAGACCGCCTGATGCATATTCTGGGCGGCCGGCTCAACCTGCATAATTCCTACAGCACGGCCCAGATCTACCACGCCATGCACTACACCTACGGCGAAAAAGAGACCGGCAACAATATCAGTGACCTTGTCAACAGCAAGCTCGCAGTTTTTTTCGGCAACAACCCTGCAGAAACCCGCATGTGTGGAGGCGGCACCGTCCGCGACCTGGTGCTTGCCAAACAGCAGAGCGGAGTGCGTATTATCGTCATCGATCCGCGTCACACCGACACCGCCGCGGGATTCGCGGATGAGTGGATCCCCATCCGCCCCGGCACGGATGCCGCCCTGGTGGGCGGGCTTGCCCATGTACTGATTACCGAAGGACTGGTGGATCAGGGCTTTCTGGACAGCCACTGCCTGGGTTACGACCAGGCCACGATGCCCCGAGACATCCCGCCCGGCAACAGCTACAAGGCGTATATTCTTGGTGAGGGACCTGACCGCATCCCTAAAACACCGGAATGGGCCGCACCCATCACCGGTATTCCCGCCCGGCGCATTACCCGGCTTGCCCGTGAAATCGGTACTGCCAGGCCGGCCTATATCACCCAGGGGTGGGGCCCTCAGCGTCATGCCGCCGGGGAGCAGAGCGCAAGGGCCATCTGCATGCTGCCCATTCTCACCGGCAACGTGGGGATGCCCGGGGGCAACAGCGGAGACCGGGAAGGTCCCTTTGGCATTCCCTTTCCGGGTATTCCGGTGGGCGACAACCCGGTCAAAACATCCATCCCGTGCTTCATGTGGACCCGGGCTATCGATGCCCCCCACAACCTGACCGCCCTGAACGGAGGCCTGCGTGGCAGGGAACGTTTGACGACACCCATCAAATTTATCTGGAACTTTGCCAGCAACACACTGATCAATCAGCATTCCGACATCAACCGCACAAAAGAAATCCTGCGGAATGAAAAAAAGTGTGAAATGATCGTCGTCATTGATAACATGATGACCGCCAGTGCCCGTTTCGCCGACATCCTCCTGCCCGCCACCAGCAGTTTCGAGGAAAGCGACCTGTGCTACCAGAGTTACGGCATGGAGTTAGGGACACTTATCATGCGTCAAAAGGCCATCGAGCCCCTCGGCGAAAGCCGTACCTTGTTTGATATCTGTGCCCAGGTGGCAAAACGCATGGGCGTGGCTGAAAATTTTACCGAGGGGCGCAACCATGATCAGTGGGTTGAATACATGTATCATCAATGCCGCAAGGTCAAGCCGGAGCTTCCCGAAAACTACCGGGACGCCGTAGAGACGGGCATTTTCAAATGGGCCCGCCCCGGGGAACCCCGGGTGGGGCTGAAGGAATTCCGGAACGACCCCGTAAGCAATCCCCTGAATACACCTTCGGGGAAAATCGAAATTTTCTCCCCCCGGCTGTGGGACATGGCCCAGACCTGGGAACTGCCGAAAGGAGACGTGATAACCGCACTCCCTGAGTACCACCCCACGTGGGGCAATCTGGACCCCGAGAGGTCCCCCATGTATCCCCTGCAGTGTATTGGACACCATTATAAACAGCGCACGCATTCAACATATGACAACAACCCCTGGCTCGAGGAAGCCGCACCGCAGATGGTCTGGATGAATCCGTTGGACGCCAGGCAGCGTGACATTCACCACAGGGACACCGTGCGCATCTTCAACACTTTCGGCCAGACCATGGTCCGGGCCAAAGTGACCCCGCGCATCATGCCGGGAGTGCTTTCACTGCCCCAGGGTGCCTGGCACCGGGAAGTTGCAGGCGGAGTAGACGCCAACGGGAGCATCAATGTCCTGACCAGCCAGCGCCCATCCCCGATAGCCAAAGGCAACCCCCAGCACACCAACCTCGTACAGGTCGAAAAATTCCAGGAGAAATCGTGATGTTAAAAAGGCCTGCATTTTACCTGGACACCCAGATATGTACCGGTTGCAAAACCTGTATCATCGCCTGCAAAGACAAACACGACCTGCCCGCGGGGGTGCGCTGGCGACGGGTGGTGGAATTTACGGGAGGAGACTGGGATTGCCTGCCGGACGGGACCTTCAACCAAAACGTGTTCGCCTATTACATATCGGTGAGCTGCAACCACTGTCAGGACCCCGTTTGTGTAAAGGCCTGTCCCAGCAAGGCCATGCACCAGGACGACCATGGTATCGTTACCGTGGACCCCGAAAAATGTGTTGGATGTCGGTACTGCGAATGGGTCTGCCCCTATTCGGCCCCCCAATTCGACAAAAAACTGGGCCGGATGACCAAGTGTGATTTTTGCCGGGAAGACCTTCAGCAGGGCGCCCCCCCGGCCTGTGTGGCCGGATGCCCCACCAGGGCCCTGCAGTTCGGAGAATATGACCAGCTGGCGGCGGAGTACGGCTCCGATCCGCCCATGATCCCGATGCCCCCCACCGCATTGACGAAACCCAGCTTCGTCCTGGAAACCCATAGGGATGCGCAACTAGAACACGCTCGCAAAGGTACCATCGGCAACCCCGAGGAGGTGAAGGATGCCTAACACCTTTTATCAACCACCAGCATGCACAGCGATCATCAGAAAAAATATTTTACGAAACAAAAGCTGGCGCTATAAATGATGGTAAAAAGGAAAAATCCAAGCCAAAATTCTTGCTACAAACCAGCGCCCACCAGCAGAGTGCGATCCGTTCGGTGGGTCTTCCTCAAATGGCCTGCTCTGCTGGTGGGTGCTGATTTGAGCCTGGTCTGCTTTACCCTGGCTATCCAGAGTGCCGTGGGGCTGGTCTGCATCAGGGTAATCGGGCGCTGGTTAGGTGGGGGCGGGCTGCCCGATATTTCTTTCCGGCCCATGATCATTGCCCTGACCCTCACCGGCATAGGCCTTTGTGCAGCACTGGCCCATCTGGCCAGGCCCCGCCTGGCACCCCTTGCACTTTGCAACCCGGCCACATCCTGGCTGAGCCGGGAGGTGCTGTTGGTGCCGGCTTTTGCCGCGGCGCTGGCCCTGGCGATTTTATCCTCACCGGTGGCATCTCCGGCGGTATTGATATTCCTGGAAAGTGCCGCTTGCCTGCTGGGCGCAGCCGCACTGTTCGCCATGACCGGGGTTTATCGCCTCAAGACCGTACCGGCATGGAATACACCGGCCACCGGGTTTGAATTTGCCGGCAGCGTCATGCTGCTGGGCGGTGCCCTGTCCGCAGTCCTGACCGGCCTGGAAACCGGAGATCACCTTTGGCGGGACCCGGATTTCGCAACAGCCGCCATCGGCATTTTTCTGGGTCTGATGATGAAACTTGCGGCCATATCTCCGGCCATGCAGGCCGAACGCGTGGCCCGCAATGAGACATGGTATCCCCATAAGATCGCAGCGTTTTCTGCCGGTCAGGCACAGGCGATTCGCTGGATGTTCAATCTGGCCGGGTTGGCACTGATCCTGGGCAGCCTGGCCGTAAGCACCTGGCCGTGGTCATGCCTTGGCCTGATTTTCATCGTTACCGGAGAAGTGCTGGGAAGGGTCATGTTTTATAAGGCTTACAGGCGGATCGGCCTTTAACCCTATCGTTGCATAAACAACATGGCAAAGTAGAGATAGGGCCGTTTGCCGGATATCGCTCCTTGTGAATTCAGCGATAGTCGCGATAGTCCACGTCGAAATGCTTGGCTTTATAGGCAAACTTCCTGACCGTGGTCTTGAGCATATCCGCGGCCCGGGTCACATTTCCACGGGTGTTTTTCAGGGCATCGATGAGCATCTCCTTTTCAAGCTTGCTCACGGCTTCCTGGAGGGAGTAGGTCGGTATGGTCCCGGTTTCCGTCCCCGTCTGCAATGTCGGCGGCAGGTGGTAGCTGTGGATCACCCCCTCCTCGCAGAGCAGAACAGCCCTTTCGATGCAGTTCTCCAGTTCTCTAACATTCCCAGGCCAATGATAATCGATGAGCATATCAATGGACGGCGTAGAAAACCGCTTGATGGATTTTCCGTTTTCCCTGGCGTATTTTTCCAGGAAGTAATCGGCCAGCAGGAGTATATCGGTTTTGCGTTCCCTCAAGGGCGGCATGTAAATGGGAAAAACATTCAACCGGTAGTACAGATCCCCCCGGAAGGACTCCTCATCAACCGCATCTTCAAGATTTTTATTGGTCGCCGCTATGATGCGGACGTCGATTTTGATCGTACCATGCCCCCCTAGGCGCTCGAACTCCTTTTCCTGAAGGACCCGCAGCAGGCGCACCTGAACATCCAGTCTGACGGAACCGATTTCATCCAGAAAAATTGTCCCCTTGTGGGCAAGCTCGAATTTGCCCAGCTTCTTTTTTATGGCGCCGGTAAATGCCCCTTTCTCATGCCCGAACAGCTCACTTTCGATCAGGTTGGTCGGTAGTGCGGTACAGTTGACCTTCACGAAGGGGCCTTTGGTTCTCAGACTGTTGTAGTGGATGGAATTTGCCACCAGCTCCTTGCCGGTGCCGCTCTCCCCCCGTACCAGAACGGTAGCATTACTTTTGGATACCTGGGATATCATCTGGTAGACTTCACGCATTTTATTGCTGTTGCCGATAATGTCCGTGACCCGGTATTTATTCTCCAGTTCACTCTGCAGCCTTCTGTTTTCCTCCCGGAGTTGGTCTTTCTCGATCCGGATGGTTTCCAGATTGATAACATGCTGGGCAATCATGGTGGCAATGACGGACATGAGCTTTTTTCCTACCTTAAGCGAATAGGATTCATCATAATGCTTATCCACACTGAAGGCCCCGATGACCTGCTTGCCTCTTTTTACGGGAACGCAGATGAATGATATCTCCTGTTTCATTTTCATTCTCCGCGATGCCGTCCGATTGAGAAATAGGGGTTCCTCGCTGATTTTGGGTATTGCCAGTGCCTTGCCGGTTTCGATGACCCGCCCGGTGATGCCTTCTCCAATTTTATATTTCACACGCTCCATGGCTTTTCTTGAAATGCCGTGGGCGACCTCGATGTTGATTTCGTTGCGCAGTGGATCCAGTATGGTGATGGCGCCTCTTTCCATCTTCATGGAATTGGACAGAATATCCAGAACCTTGTAAAGAGATGTTTTCAAATCAAGGTGTTCGTTCAACGCTTTGCTGATTTCATAAAGCAGTGTGGTTTCTTCAATTTTTTTCATTATTCCTCGACTGGGGATGCTACCTTCTTTTTAGCTTTTCCGTAAATTTCTCCCTGTGACGGCATATTAACAATTTTGTAACAATTTTCAAGATCCTATTCAAATTTGTAACCCATTGCCATATTTGCACTATGCCGAAGATTACGATATGAATGTCCATGCTCTCCTGCGCACATCACAGCAGGCAACATACGTTTTGGCAGGAATATTAGTGCGCACATGTAGATACCCGGGCCCAAAGGGCCCGGCACTGGGTTTCCTTATAAGGGAGTGTTTATTTCATAACGTGAAGTGACTAAAGTGAGCTAAAATGATCTAAAGTGCCTAAAGTTAAGGAATTCTATCTGTTCATATATATAGATAGAGCGAAGCGACTCATCAACTTTAGATCACTTATCACTTTAGATCACTCAACACTTCGGGTTATTTTTGAACGAGCCCTAAGGGCTCTGAACTGGCCTGAATATGATTCTTCACATTGACATGGATGCCTTTTACGCCTCCGTCGAACTGCTGGACAATCCCGGATTGAAGGGAAAATGCATTGTCGTGGGCGGGACAACCGGAAGGGGTGTGGTTTCAGCCGCCAGCTACGAGGCGCGGGCATACGGGGTTCATTCGGCCATGCCAATATTTCAGGCCCGGCAAAAATGCCCGCAAGGCGTCTATATCCCTCCACGGATGGCACGCTACCGTGAAGTCTCCCTGCAGGTCATGGATTTTCTGAAAGCATTTTCGCCGCTTGTGGAACCGGTATCCATCGATGAAGCCTATTTGGACCTTGCCGGGTGTGAGCGTCTGCAGGGCACGCCTGAAGAAATTGCGCGCACTATCAAGACCGGCATTAGAGAAAAGCTGCACCTGACATGTTCCGTAGGGGTCGCACCGGTCCGTTTTCTGGCCAAAATCGCCTCAGACATGGACAAACCCGACGGCTTGTTTATCCTCCACGCCCAGGAAGTCCCCCAATTCATTAAAACGCTACCCATTGAAAAAGTTCCGGGCGTGGGGAAAAATGCGCGGCGACGCCTCAATAAACTGGGTATACAATACCTGGGCGATGTAAATCACTATACACTGCCCACGCTGGAGAAAAATCTCGGCAAGTTCGGCAGGCGGTTGTTCGAACTGGCTTCAGGCGCGGATAAAACACCGGTATCCCCCGAGAGTGAACGCAAATCCATCAGTTCCGAAATAACCCTTGCGCAGGACACGCGCGATATGAAACAGCTGGAGAAAATTCTTTTACAGCAGTCTCAGACCGTGGCCAGAAACCTGAGAAAGAAATCGTTCCGGGCTAGAACCATCACCCTGAAAGTGAAGCAGGCCGACTTCAAACAGTTCACCCGCAACAAGACCATCGGCACGCCCACCCAGTCCTCCGAGACAATATATAAGGTAACCGTCCAACTTCTCCAAAGATGCCGCCTCAGACAAAAAGTCCGACTGATCGGTGTCGGGACCTCCGGATTCATCGGCGACACCGTTCCGGTCCAGATGGACCTGTTCGCGTCCTCGATGGAGGGCCGGGAAAATACCTGGGAAAAAGTCGATCAGGCACTCGACCGGATTTCGAAAAAGTTCGGCAATGACGCTGTCCAGCGCGCGAGTCTGACCGTCTCCGAAAAACCGGAAACAAAGTAGACCGCAGCGCTGCAACCTGGGGCACCTCTTATTACCATACCTTCCAATCGGCACCCTGCGTCAGTTTTTCATTGGCCATTCTTAACCGCTCGGCCAGCACTTCGGCAAAAACCCTGTAAAGCACATAGGAAAATGCCATCTTTTCTTTTCCGGAAAGCCGTTCGATGTGTGACGTGTCAGAAGCCAGACAGACGGTATCTGCCGCAGCAACGCACGAGGCCGTACGGGCAGAAACATCCATGACACTCATTTCACCGAAAATATCACCCCTGCGTTTCAGAATAGCCAGCGTTTTGCCCTTCTTGGATATTTCTACGGATCCGTAAATAAGAAAGTAAATGTAGGAGTCATAACTGCCTTCCTTGCATATGATTTCACCGTCATGAAATTTTTGAATTTTACTTATTTTTAAAAGGGCTGCCAGATCGGCGTCTTCGAACGGTGCCAAGCTGGGAATTTTTCTCAGGTCATTGATGATTCTTTTATTCTCTTCCAGAAATTCGGATTCAATCATCTTTACACCTCCTTTGCTTAAGATGATGCCGGAATCATACGCCAGCCTCATCCATCTTAAGAAATCATGATGTCACGCAGCATCAATGTCAAGAACATTTATCATTTACTGAATAGCACTCATTTTATGCCTTGACACCCCACCCTATTTTTTTTTATACAGTGTGCAGCAACATCATCATTTCCCGATATGATATAGGGGTTTAAATTGATAATGACGGACCGGTTCAACAGCTGAACATTAACCTTAAACCAAAAGAAAGGTTAGCATGAAAGGTATCGTTTCTCTAGTCGCCAAGCGGCTTGCGCTTGGTCTTGTCACCATTATCGTCATCTCCATTTTGATTTTTGTCGGCGTCGAAGCGCTGCCCGGCGATCTGGCAGAGGCCATTCTGGGACAGGAAGCAACACCCGAAACCGTTGCCGCTTTCCGCAAGGAGCTCAAACTGGATCTGCCCCCGCACGTGCGCTATTTTGCCTGGCTGGGCGGGTTCATGAAGGGTGATCTGGGCAACTCGCTGGCCAACGGCCGGCCCATCGCCGATCTAATCGGCTGGCGGTTCGCCAACACCATGTTTCTGGCCGCCGTGGCTGCTGCAGTCGCCGTCCCCATCGCCATCATCCTGGGGATACTGGCGGCCCTCTACCGCAACACCCTGTTCGACAAAACTATTTCCATGGTTACCCTCAGCACGATCTCATTCCCCGAATTCTTCGTGGCCTACATTCTGATCGCTCTTTTTTCGGTCCAGATCGTGCTCTTTCCCAGCATATCCAACATCAACAGTCAGATGTCGTTCTGGGAAAAAATTTATGCCATCATCCTGCCGTGCCTGACCCTGACGCTGGTAGTCGTGGCCCATATGATGCGTCAGACACGGGCTGCCATCATCAACATCCTGGCCAGCCCGTTTATCGAAATGGCTCAGCTGAAGGGCATCAAGCGCATGCGCGTTATCGTACTGCACGCCTTTCCCAATGCACTTTCGCCGGTGATCAATGTCATCGCCCTCAACCTGGCCTACCTGATCGTGGGGGTGGTCATTGTCGAGGTGGTATTCGTATACCCCGGACTGGGTCAGCTGCTGGTGGACTCTGTTTCCAAACGGGATATTCCGGTCGTCCAGGCCAGCGGGCTGATATTCGCGGCCACCTACGTAAGCCTCAACCTTCTGGCCGACGTGCTGTCCATCCTCAGTAACCCCAGACTGCGAAACCCCAGGTAAGGAGATCCGCTTCATGAATATATTTAAACTGTTGAGACAATCTCCGTTGAGTGCTCGCATCGGCATGGCAATGGTTCTCATCAACGTGCTGGCGGCTATCTTTGCACCGCTCATCTGCCCCTACAGCGAGACCGAGGTGGTCAGCGACGTCTGGCTATCCCCCAATACAGATAATTATCTGGGCACGGACCATCTGGGGCGGGACATGTTCACCCGTCTTGTCTATGGCGCCCGCAACACCATTGCCATCGCCTTTGTGACCACCATGCTCTCCTTTATAGTGGGTTCCATCATGGGCTTTTTTGCGGCCACCTTAGGTGGATGGACGGATTTGGGCATCAGCCGGATGGTTGATATCCTCATGGCCTTTCCCACACTGATCTTTGCCCTGATGGTTCTTTCGGTGGTCGGCACAGGGACAGTGTCCCTGATCGTCGTGATCGCGCTTCTGGACTCTACCCGCGTATTTAGACTGTCGAGAGCTGTTGCCATGGACATTGCCGTGATGGAGTATGTTGAAGCGGCCCGTCTGCGCGGTGAACACATCTGGTGGCTCATGCGGCATGAAATTCTGCCCAATGCCCTGCCGCCCCTGGTGGCCGAGTTCGGCCTGCGCTTCTGCTTCGTTTTCCTGTTCATCGCTTCTCTCAGCTTTCTGGGTCTGGGTATCCAGCCGCCCACCGCCGACTGGGGCGGGATGGTACGTGAAAATGCAGGTGCGATCACTTTCGGAATCATGACCCCGCTGTTTCCCGCAGCGGCCATCGCTTTTCTGACCGTCGGCGTCAACTTGATCGTTGACTGGTTTCTGCAGATAGCCAGCGGGTTGAAAGATTGATGACAACAAATTACAGCGAAGCGTAATGACCATTGAAATATAATGATTTAGCTGATCAGAA
>JAFDAT010000136.1 GCA_019313725.1 Deltaproteobacteria bacterium | reverse complement strand
AAATCGGGCATCCCCCGGATAACGGTCGTATAGATGCCTGCTATACTCCGGGCAATGCGGGATCCGGACATCTTGGCAAGGGCGCCGATCATACCGAGCAAAACCGAAATCAACAGCGACAGCACCGCCACTTCTATGGTCAGCAGCATTCCTTTAAGAATCAGTGGTAAATAGTCGATCACAGACGACATGTATCGTTCACCCTATTTTTTGGCACCTTTTATAAATGCGTGTCTAAAGACGTCTTCATTCATTATCGGGCTTATTTTAAACTTCCGGCAATGAATTGCTGGAAACGTAACGACTTCGGTTGATTAAAAACCTGCTCCGGAACCCCATCTTCCTCCACCCGTCCTGAATCTAAAAATAATACCCGGCTGGATACTTCGCGGGCAAACCCCATTTCGTGGGTGACAACCAGCATGGTGCGGCCTTCCTCCGCTAAACTTTGCATGACTTTCAGAACTTCACCGACCAGTTCCGGATCCAGGGCAGAGGTAGGTTCATCGAACATCAGCATATCGGGATCCATGGCCAAGGCCCGTGCAATTGCCGCGCGCTGCTGCTGGCCACCAGACAGCTGGGACGGGTAGTAATTCATATGTTCGTGCAAGCCGACGCGGTGCAATATGGCTTCCGCTTTTTCTTTGGCTTCTGCCTTGGAAAGTTTTAATACGTGGATGGGGGCTTCCATGACATTTTGTATGGCTGTCATATGTGCCCATAAATTGAATTGCTGGAATACCATTGCCAGCTTGGACCGGATACGTTCCACCTGTTTTCGATCCTCGGCAACATGCTCTCCATCCTTCTTTTGGCGCATTTTGATGAGTTCGCCGCGAACATAGACTTTTCCTGCAGAGGGTATTTCTAAAAGATTGATGCACCGCAGCAAGGTGCTTTTACCTGAACCACTGCTTCCTAAGATGGATATCACATCCTGCTCGTACGCCTCCAGGGAAATGCCTTTTAAAACGTTTATGCTACCAAAGCTTTTATGGATGTTTTCGACTCGAAGTGCGGGTATGGATTCAGTCATGGGATACATCCTTATAAATAATTAGTGAACATGTAAATAGAATGCAAGTTTTTTATAGTTCCTGCTTACGAGCCCTCAAAATACCCTGCCCGAACGGTAGTACCGATAAAATTGAGAATAAGTTGTCCGGCCGTCAATGCGGTAATCCCGTTTACATCCCGGCAGGGGGTTATTTCAACAATATCCATCCCAATCAATCTGCCTTTGCGCACCAGGCCGTGGATTAGGGTTCGTACCTGATGAAATAGCAATCCACCCGGGGCAGGGCCGGCCACCGCCGGCATTACGGTTGGATCCAGCCCATCAGCATCAATGCTGAGATAATAGCGTTTATTATCCGGGATACGTTCGAGCACAGCGGATATCCCGTTTTCATGAACCTTGTATGCTGTAGTTATATCAGCGCCGTAGGCCATTGCATCCGCTACCTCCTTTGCCCGTGCGCTGCCCTGTGCACGCATGCCGATCTGGAAAATCCCTTCGATGTAGGGTAATTCAGAGGCACGCCGAACAGGGCTGCTATAGCCCTCATGAACACCATTAACCTCATCGCGCCAATCAATGTGAGCATCTACGTGTATAAGGGTTACAGACCCGCGTACTTCAAGGGCTCGAAATACGGGAATCGGTACACCGTGATCACCGCCAATGATAACCGGATATGCACCGCGCTCAAGGATCGTTCGCACCGCCTTTTCAGCGATTTGATAGTGCGCTTTTATGTCGTCTGGGTTTACGGGTATGTCGCCACAGTCGACCACTCGAATATTACGATCATCAATTAACGGACCGCCTATATCAAAATCCCAGTGATCTAAACCATCACTGAGTTGGACAGACTTGCGGCGTACGGCCGAGGGTGCATTGCTTTGGTCGTTGGCAATTTCATCCGGTCCGTAAGGGATACCGTAAGGGATGCCAAGGATAGCGATATCCGCCTCAAGTTTATCAAGCTGCGTACAGAGAGGAAACCCCATAAAAGTGGGGACATCAGAAGGAGGTGCAACGGTGATGGATGCAGACATGTATTATTCCCTATAATGCTTGATCGGTCATCAATCCCTGAACACCAGCTTACCGCCGATGAATCCGGCGATGCCGGCCGCAGCCAGCGTAACCAGACTGATAAAGATGAAAATGTTGCGCCCCGCAGAGGCGGCGGCGAGTACACCGGGGGACATGATCCACCAGAAAGCCAGCGTTACAGATCCGGCGGCGACGATGATCGCACAGACAATTTTCAGCTTGAATTGATTGGTCATGATGCCATTGTAACGGTGCTGCCACTCCACGTAACCGGAAAAAATAACGAAGGGCGTGGTGAGTACGACCATGACGATATTACAGAAGGCGGCGGTCCCCAGGGACGTTGACCCGGAGATCAGCGCAAGTATGATGAATAGAAAAGATATGGGCAGAACACCGTTGGGAATGTGCGTTGAAATGGGGTGGGCGTGGTGCTTGAGCATCTGCCCGATAAGCAGATGATAGATGTTGCCGAATTTCGCGTCAGGCGGGTTTTCCAGGTCAACCTGCCTTGATTCATCCGGGGTCTCGGGGGTGGCAGGTTTTGCGCTGGTATCCGCCGTCTGGTTTACTGCCCGCTCCGCTTCCACCACTTCTTCGAACAGGCTTTTATCCGCGCCGCAGACCGGGCACTTGTCCGGCGGTTCATCGCCGGTGTGGATATACCCGCATACCGTACATCGCCATTTTTTCATGATGATACCTCCTCAAATTCTACGAACCGAGACTGTACGCATGATACAACAGATGGAACACTGTATGCAAAATTTATAAATTTTTCAACTCACTTTACACTGTAGGCGGTCAGCTTCCGGCGCAGGGTGTTCAAACCGATACCCAGAATCCGGGCGGTTTTTGATTTGTTATGGCCGGTTTGCATATAGGTGCAGAGAATGTGCTCTTTTTCAACCCGGGCCAAGGTGGCGATGGGCTGAACCTCCTCACGGCACGCCACCGTGTCTCTGCGGCCTTGTTTTAACATATGATCGGGCAGGTGTTGTGGCCTGATGGTGCCGCCTTGTGCCAGGTTCCGGGCGGACTCGAAAATAGATTTAAGCTCTCTGATATTCCCCGGGTAGTCATATTTCAGGAGCAGATCCATGGTTCCGACCGTCAGGACCGACTCAAGGGACCGTTGCTTTTTTCTGCCTGAAAACGCCTGGATCAGGAGGGGAATGTCGTCTTTTCTTTCTTTCAAGGACGGGAGGTGCAGCCATCCCCCTCTTATTCGGTAATACAGGTCTTTGCGAAACAGACCCTTGGCCATAAGCTTGTCCAGGTCGGCGTTGGTGGCGGCAACAAAGCGAATATCCGACTGGCGGTGGGTGCTGGTCCCGACTTTGTAGTAGCTGCCATCCTGCATGAAGCGCAGTAGCTTGCCCTGGACTTCAAGGGGCAGGTGTCCGATTTCATCCAGAAAAAGGGTGCCCTGGTTGGTGTGTTCCAGATATCCTGACCGCGCTTTTTCAGCACCGGTAAAAGCACCGCGGGTGTGACCGAAGAATTCGGCGTCGAACAGGCTGCCGTTCAACGAGGCCATGTTAATGGCCGTGAAAGCGTGGGGTGCCCTGGGGCTGGCCCGGTGTATGGCCCTGGCGAGTACCTCTTTGCCGGTACCGCTCTCCCCGGTGATTAAAACCGGGACATCGCTGGTCGCATGCAGTTCGGCCTCCTTCAGTATTCTTTTTACACCAGGGGAACGGGTGTCGATGTGTTTAAAGGCGCTTTTGTGTTTCAGCCGCAAAGGGGTTTTGCCCTTTTCTATATCCAGAAGATGGATAAGCCGCCTGTGTTCGAGGGCCCGGTGTATGGAAAGCGCCAGATCTTCTTTCGCTACGGGTTTGATGAGGTAATCATAAGCGCCTTTGCGCAGGCATTCCACCGCCGTGCGGGCTTCGTTTACAGCGGTAACCATGATGCATTCGGTACCGGGACAGAACTTCTTAATCCGGTCAAGCAGTTCCATGCCGTTCATGTCCGGCATGGTCATGTCGATGAGGGCCAGGTCAAACTGTCGACCCCGTTCGAATCCGGCAGCAGCCTCAAAGGGGTTGTCTTCCAGTTGGACGTTTCCATAACCCAGAGCCTGCATGCGCTTACCCATGACTTCCAGAAAATCCCGATCATCGTCTATAATGATTACGTGCGGATCCATTTATGCTGATCCCGAGTCATGGCTTTACGTGTATATCCGGCAGTTTTAATGAAGAATGTATTAGCAACTATGCCAAAATGGCATACGCTAATATGGAACATAATCTTCAATGCCTTAACAATGCAATGATTATTTTAAATTATATGCCATTTTGGCATATATCTTTATGGGGCTACACCAATCTCTTTGCGTGCCGTCCCGGGCTCAGCATAGATAATAAGCTGAAATCACAACAATAATTGTTATTTTTATAAAATCGGTCCGGCCTGGCACAACCATTGCTCTATAGCAATGATGACGAGAGCAACCCTTAATAGGGTGTCTATCCGCCCAAGTATTCACCGTGATCGGACACCTACCCGAGCCATTGGAGAGATGCAGATGGGGCTACAAAAAAAGATCGAAAGCGATGACTTTGCCATTCTGGTGGAAATGGAGCCACCCAAAGGTGCGGATGTTTCCAGCATGGTTAATAACGCCCAAAAAGTAAAAGGTATGGTGGACGCCTTCGTCGTTCCCGAAATGAGCAACGCCGTGATGCGCATGAGTTCTCTGGGCGGCGCCATGATTCTCGAATCCAGGGGCCTGGAGACCGTGATGCAGCTGAACTGCCGGGATAGAAATCGGCTTGCCCTTCAGGCCGATCTTTTGGCGGCAAACGGGTGCGGTGTGTCCAACGTGATGGTTGTCAAGGGCGAAGAACCCGGTTTTGGGGATCATCACCAGGCGAGAGGCGTTTATGATATCGACCTTGTGGAGCTGCTGCAGGTCATTAACGGCTTGCAGCGGGGCCGGGACATGGCCGGAATCGAGCTCAACGGTGCGCCTCAATTTCTGGTGGGGTCGACGGTGGAGGCGGGGGCAAGGGATAAAAGCCCCGAGCTCATTCTGGAAGAGATCAACCGTCTGAACCAGGCCGGAACCCGTTTTTTTATTACGCCGCCACTGTTCGACCTGGCGGCGATAGAAGCTGTCTGGCAGCGTGTCGACCGGGAAACCACCAAGATCATTCCCACGGTACTGCTGCTTAAATCGTTGGGCATGGCCCGTTACATCGCCCGCAATGTCAGTCATACATTTATTCCCGACGCCCTGATCGAGCGGATTCAAAGCGCACCGGACAAGGTCCGGGAGTGCCTCGACATCGCCTCGGAAACGGTAGGTACCCTGAAGCAGGAGGGTTTCAGCGGTGTGCTCCTGGCCACCATCGGGTGGGAAGATAAACTGCCAGAGATACTCAAGAGAATTTAAGGGGAAAAGATGGAAAAGATGTCAAGTGTTCAGAATCGCGATCTTGTCGGATCCGTCATGGTCGTCGGCGGTGGTATTGCCGGCATGCAGTCGGCTCTCGATCTCGCAAATTCCGGCTATTACGTCTACCTGCTGGAACGGTCTTCCGCCATAGGAGGACTGATGTCCCAGCTGGACAAAACATTTCCCACCAATGACTGTGCCATGTGAATCATTTCTCCCAAACTGGTGGCCGGCATCTAAACATAGAGCTTTTGACCAACAGTGAACTTCAAAATCTTACCGGGGAACCGGGCCGGTTTATTGCCCACGTTCATGAAAAACCCCGATATATTGATATCGCCAAGTGCACGAGTTGCGGCGAATGTGCCCTGGTCTGCCCGGTGGATCTGCCGGATGGCTATAACGAGGGACTCTCGGATAAAAAAGCGGTATTCAAGCAGTATGCTCAGTCAATTCCCGGAGCCTTTGCCATTCAAAAAAGAGGTGTGGCGCCCTGCCGTTCCGGCTGCCCCGCCCATGTGAGTGTACAGGGCTTTATCGCTTTGATCCAGAAGGGTAAATACCGTGAAGCGCTTGCACTTTTTAAACAGGATCACCCTTTTCCCGGGGTGTGCGGGCGCGTGTGCCACCACCCCTGCGAGGGGGTCTGTACGCGCAATCAGGTGGATGAAACGCTTTCCATACAATATCTGCACAGATTCCTGGCGGACAGGGACCTTGCCGATGAACAGCCCTACATCCCGGAAAAGAAAGCCCAACGGCCGGAAAAGGTGGGCATCATCGGTGGCGGCCCGGCCGGTCTGACCTGCGCCTATTACCTGGCCATTGAAGGGTACCGGGTTACGGTCTTTGAAAAGCTGCCGGTGTTAGGAGGCATGCTGACCGTGGGCATACCGTCTTATCGCCTCCCCCGGGATATCATCGAAAGTGAGATAGCGGTGATAAAGGCCCTGGGGGTTCAATTCAGGACCGGTATTGAAATCGGTAAGGATGTGACCATCGCACAGTTACGCGATGAAGGATTCAATGCCTTTTTCATGGGAATCGGGTCCCACGAGTGCAAGATTTTAGGCATAGAGGGCGAGGACATTGAAGGCGTTTATCCCGGTGTGGATTTTCTCCGCGAGGTAAACTTAGGAAACCGGGTCAGCCTGGGAGACCGTGTGGCCGTAATCGGTGGCGGCAACGTGGCTATGGACTCGGTTCGTACTGCCCTGCGCACAGGCTCTTCCAAGCCCTTCGTGGTTTACCGCAGAACATATGCGGAAATGCCGGCCAACTCAGTGGAGATCGAAGAGTGCCGGGAGGAAGGCATCGACATCATGACCCTCACGAGCCCGGTAAGCGTCATTGCCGAGAACGGGCGGGTCTCCGGCCTTGAGTGCATCAAGATGGAACTCGGAGAAGCCGATGAAAGCGGTCGCCGCCGGCCGGTCCCCGTGGAGGGTTCCGAATTCGTAATCGACGTGGATGCCGTTATTCCAGCCATCGGACAGGAGAGCGATTGGGCCTGTCTCACCGACGAGTGTGCCTGTACACTGAGCCAGTGGGGAACGCTGAATGTGGATTCCGTGACGATGCAGTCGGATGATCCGGACATTTTTGCCGGCGGAGATGCCGTTACCGGTCCGGCAACGGTTGTCGAAGCGATTGCGGCAGGCAGGGAAGCGGCTATTTCCATGGACCGCTTCATACGCGGCGAAGATATTGGCGCCAATCGGGAAAAAGACTGGAGCAGTGCTGAAGATATTCCCTTGGAAGGCGTCGTTCCGGCAGCGCAGGCAAAGATGCCCTGTCTGCCGCCCGATGAGCGCCAAGCGACATTCGATGAGGTTCAACTGGGCCTTGGCGAAACCGCCACCCAAAAAGAGTCGAACCGGTGCCTTTCCTGCGGGATCTGTTCCGAGTGCTATCAGTGCGTGGATGCCTGCCTGGCGGGCGCCGTCGAGCATAATCAGCAGGCGGAGCTCAAAGAAATAGCCGTGGGTTCGGTGATTCTCTGCCCCGGGAGCCGGCCCTATGACCCTTCCGGGCTGGCGCGGCACTACCACTATGGAGAAAACCCCAATGTGCTGACGAGCCTTGAGTTTGAAAGGATTCTTTCTGCTTCCGGACCCACCATGGGACACCTGCTGAAACCGTCGGATCAATCCGAGCCCAAAAAAATTGCCTGGCTGCAGTGTATCGGGTCAAGAGACACCAACCAGTGCGGCAACGGCTATTGTTCTTCGGTCTGCTGCATGTATGCCGTCAAGGATGCCATGATCGCCAAAGAGCACTCGGGTGGGAATCTGGATTGCACCATATTCAACATGGACATCCGCACGTTCGGCAAGGAGTATGAAAAATATTATCTGAGAGCCCGGGACAAGGAGAAGGTACGTTTTGTCAAAGCCCGGATCCACACCATCGATGAGGTCGGCCCGGAGAGAAATCTGCGGATTCGGTATGCCGATGAGAGCGGCGAACTTACCGAAGAGCACTTCGATATGGTGGTGCTTTCTGTGGGGCTTCAGGTGACCCCGGAGACGGCGGCACTTGCAAAACGGCTGAAAGTCGAGATAGATTCGTATAACTTTGCCGTCACCCACCCGTTTTCGCCGGTGGAAACATCGCGGCCGGGGGTTTATGCCTGCGGTGTATTTCAGGGGGCCAAGGATATCCCCTCATCCGTGACGGAAGCCAGCGCTGCGGCCTGTGCAGCCGGCATGCATCTCACCGCCGCCCGTAATACCCTGACCCGTTCCGTAGAGCTCCCGGAAGAGCTGGATGTGAGTATGGCCGATCCGCGCATCGGTGTTTTTGTTTGCAACTGCGGCATCAACATTGCCGGCGTTGTGGATGTGGCCGCCGTTGAAGAATATGCCCGATCACTGCCGGGGGTAGTGTATGCAGGCCAGAATCTTTTTACCTGTTCACAGGATTCTCAGGATCAGATGAAGGTGATCATCAAAGAGCAGGGGCTGAACCGGATTGTAGTGGCGGCCTGTACTCCCAAAACCCACGAGGCCATATTCATGGACACATTGCGGGCCAGCGGGCTGAACAAATATCTTTTTGAAATGGCAAATATCCGCAACCAGGGTTCCTGGGTGCACGCCGAAGAAGCTGCGGAAGCGACCCGGAAGTCCCGGGACCTGGTGCGCATGGCGGTTGCCAGAGCGTCAAGCCTTAAACCATTGCAGGAAAAGACCATTGCGGTTATCCAGAAGGCGCTGGTGATAGGTGGCGGCGTGGCCGGTATGAATGCAGCCCTTGGCCTCGCCGGGCAGGGCTTTGAAGTGTTTTTGGTGGAGAAAGAAAATCGTCTGGGCGGGATGGCCAATCACCTGAAAGCCACCATCGAAGGTGCCGAAATAAAGCCGTATATCGACGATCTCATTGATTGTGTGACCGGACATGACCGGATTCAGGTGCTGACCCAATCTCTGATCGTGGGTTTTTCAGGCTTCAAGGGCAATTTTAACACCGAGATCCTGGTGGGGCCGGGCATGTATGAAAGAAAAATCGAGCACGGTGTGGTGATCCTGGCCACCGGGGCTAAAGAGTACCAGCCCAAGGAATACCGATACCCCGAAGATGCACGGGTGATGACCCAGATCGAACTCACGCAGCACCTGGAAAACCTGTCCCCGGGAGGGCTTGGGCCGGTTGTGATGATTCAATGCGTCGGGTCCCGGAACGATGACAACCCCAATTGTTCGCGCATCTGCTGCCAGAATGCCATTAAAAACGCACTCCACATCAAAAAAGAGCACCCGGACACGGATGTATTTATTCTCTATCGGGACATCCGCACCTACGGACTCCTGGAGGAATACTACACCGAAGCCCGCAAAAAGGGGGTGCTGTTTTTCAGGTACACGGAAGATGAACCGCCCCTGGTGGAATCTGTCGAGGGCGGCGTAGCGGTTACGTTCAGGGATCACGTGCTCGACCGGCATCTGAAAGTAACGGCCGACGTGGTTGCCTTGAGCGCCGGAATGGTTGCCGAAGATACCGCCGAACTGGCGTCCATTGTCAAACTGGCCAGGACCCCGGAAGGGTTCTTTATGGAGGCGCATGTCAAGCTGCGTCCTGTAGATATGGCGACCGAGGGTATCTTCGTCTGCGGGACAGCCCACAGCCCCAAACTGATTTCCGAATCCATTGCCCAGGCCAATGCCGCTGCTTCACGGGCGGTGACCTTTCTGTCCCAATCCGAGTTGACGCTTTCAGCTGTCACGGCGACGGTCGATGGTGAGCACTGTGCTGCCTGTCTGGTTTGCGTTAAATCCTGCCCCTATGGGGTACCCAGAATTAACGCCGACGGGGTGAGCGAAATCGATGTCGCCCTTTGTCATGGGTGTGGTATCTGTGCTTCAGAGTGCCCGGCCAAGGCCATCGATCTTAACTGGTACGAGGACAATCAACTGTTGTGTAAAGTGGAAGCCTTACTGGAGGGAGTACTATGAGTCAGGATGTTGAACCCATTATCATCGCTTTTTGCTGCAATTTCTGAGGGTACACCGCTGCGGACCTGGCAGGTTCCATGCGGCTTTCGTACCCCACCAGCATTAAAATCATCCGGGTGCCCTGCACCGGTAAAGTCGATATCCTGCACATCCTGCGGGCCTTTGAAAAAGGCGCAGACGGCGTCTACGCCGTGGGCTGCATGGAAGGTGACTGTCACTATACCAGCGGCAACTTCAGGGCCCGTAAAAGGATAGAGCAGGCCAAAGCCCTGCTGGACACCGTCGGTGTCGGCGGTGAGCGGGTTGAGATGTTCAACCTGGCCTCCAGCGAAGGACCCCTGTTTGCTAAAATTGCCACAGAATTTGTTCAAAAAATTTCCGACCTGGGCCCCAACCCGATCAAGCTAAATAAAAAACATGCGGCTTAAACGAACTTAGGGGTTTCGCCCAATTGGAATGGAATCGTGTACGTTTTAAGCCTGTTTTCAAGTAACTGGATCACCACTTAAAGCGTAAAACATAAAACTTAAAACAGTTTTAAACAGAGGAAAAGCCCATGATTGTTGCCGACAAAAAGCCGATTGAAGAGATTATCGAGGAGCTTGGAACCCATGAAAAAATCCTGATTTTGGGCTGCAATGAATGTGTCACCGTCTGCGAAGCGGGCGGGAAAAAAGAGGTGGGCATTCTGGCATCGGCGCTTAGAATGTATTTTTTGAACCAGAAACGGGACGTCAAGATCGACGAAGAGACCCTGCAGCGTCAGTGCGACCATGAGTATCTGGAGGAGATCCGCGACAGGGTGGACCGGTATGACGCCATCGTGTCGCTAGCCTGCGGCGTCGGGGTGCAGTTTGCCGCCGAAAAATATTTTTCGACACCGGTCTACCCGGGAGTCAACACCTGCTTTATGGGTGCCACCGAGGAGCGCGGTTTGTGGACAGAGCGCTGCCAGGGCTGCGGGCAGTGCATCCTGGCCAGAACCGGGGGAATATGCCCGGTGTCCCGATGCGCCAAACGGGTCCTGAACGGTCCCTGTGGAGGCTCGACCGATGGAAAATGTGAGATCAACAAGGAGATCATCTGTGCCTGGCAATTAATCATAGAACGCCTCAAGGCGCTCGATAGGCTCGATGATTATGAAGCGCTCAGCCCGTTGAAGGACTGGTCCACGGACAGGGCCGGCGGGCCCCGAAAAGTTGTCAGGGAGGATGTACAGCCATGAAAGCAAACACATCGAGCAGGTTGAAAAAAGTTTTATCGGCGGGACACCTGGCGGTTACGTCCGAATGCGGCCCTCCGCGGGGAAGCGATCCGGAGGTGATTGTCAAAAAGGCGAACCTGATCAAGGACCATGTCGATGCCGTGAATATCACTGATAACCAGACGTCAGTAACACGCATGTGCAGCCTGGCGGCTTGTATTCGGCTAAAGATCATGGGGCTCGATCCTGTCTTGCAAATGGTTACCCGGGATAGAAACCGCATTGCTCTGCAGAGCGACATTCTGGGGGCCGCTTCTTTCGATATCAGTAATGTTCTCTGTCTTTCAGGGGATCACCAGAGTTTTGGGGACTGCGCCCAGGGACAGAACGTTCATGACATCGACTCCATGCAGCTGATCCAGATGGTACGTCATATGCGGGATGACGGCAAGTTTTTGGGGGGTGACGACATTAAGCGGCCGCCGCAGATGTTCGTAGGTGCCGCTGCGAATCCATTCGCCGATCCGTTTGAGATACGGATTCCGCGGCTGGCAAAGAAGATCAAGGCCGGTGCCGAGTTTATTCAAACCCAGTGCATATACAATCTGGATAAGTTTGAAGCGTGGATGAAGCTCGCCCGGGACCGGGGACTTCACGAGCAGATCTACATTCTGGCGGGCATGACGCCCATGAAATCCGCGGGTATGGCCAAGTATATGAAAAACAGGGTTCCGGGAATGGATGTCCCGGATGCGCTGGTCAAACGCCTGTCCGACACCCCTAAGGAGAAGCAGGCGGAAGAAGGGATTAAAATCTGTATTGAAGATATTCAGCGACTCAAGGAGGTTGATGGGATCTCCGGTTTCCACGTCATGGCCATCGAGTGGGAGGAGATGGTTCCGGAGATCGTCGAAAAGGCCGGGCTCTATCCCAGGCCTGAAATTAAATAAAGGAGGTGCACGATGACCGCTAAAAAAAGAATACTCGTTGTGGATGACGAACCTGATTTCTGTTCCATCGTACAGGGGCAGTTGGAAAAAGAGGGGTTTGATGTGGAGCTTGCCTACAATGGTGTGGAAGGCATGGAAAAAGTGCAGGCGAATCCGCCGGATGCCATCGTCCTGGATGTCATGATGCCGGAAAAAGACGGTTACGAAATGTGCAAGGAGCTTAAGGAAGACAATAATTTCTGCGATATCCCGGTACTGCTCTTGACCGCCGTGGCATCCCACGTAACGTCGACACGCTATTCCCATGCGGATGGGATGAGCACCGAAGCGGATGACTACATTGCCAAACCGGCGTCAGCGGATGAAATTTCCAAGAGCCTGAAACGCATGCTGCGGGCTTGAAATGCAAGCTTAAAGACCCCAATCAGAATGTTATACCGGCAAACTGTATAAAAAATTGAGAGGAGCAATCCATGCCATCTGCGGTAATTGAACTCAAAGCCCGTGCCGAGCATACCTTCAAGGATGAGGTTATGAAAATCCTGCCGGACGGCGGAAATCTTAACCTGTGCCTGACCTGTGGACTCTGTTCGTCGGGTTGCCCGGCTACCGGGCTGGAAGACATGGATCCCAGAAAATTTTTAAGAATGGCGGCTCTCGGCCTGGATGAAGAGGTCTTGAATTCGAAATGGGCCTGGATGTGCACCATGTGCCAGCGATGCGTATATGCCTGTCCCATGAAAATCGACATTCCGGGCCTGGTTTTCAATGTCCGGAATAGGTGGCCGAAAGCGTCCCAGCCGAAAAACATTCGCGGTTCCTGTGAAATGGCATTCAAAAACGATACCTGCAGTGCCATGGGTGCCTCGGAGGAGGACTTCCGGTTCGTAGTGGAGGATGTGCTCGAGGAATACCAGGAGGCCCAGCCTGAATTTTCCGCAATGCAGGCCCATATAAACAAGCATGGGGCCGAATTTTTTTTGAATCAGAATTCCCGGGAGCCCGTGACCGAACCGGATGAGATGGTGCCGCTCTGGAAAATACTCGACATTGTCGGCGCGGACTGGACTTACGGGTCCAAGGGATGGGCAGCGGAAAACTACTGTCTGTTTTGTGCCGACACTGAACTGTGGGAAAAAAACGTCCGCATCAAGGCCAAAGCGGTTGATGACCTGGGCTGCAAGGTCTGGCTCAACACCGAATGAGGGCACGAATTCTTTTCAGTCCGGGTCGGGCTGAACAAATTCAACATCGAACATCAATTTGAAGTAAAGAGCATCATCGAATATTATGCTCAATGGATGCGCGAAGGTAAACTCAAGGTCAATTCGGACTGGAATAAGGGTCCGCAGGTGAAATTCACGGTTCAGGACCCATGCCAGCTCGTGCGGAAATCACTGGGCGACCCCATCGCGGAAGATCTGCGCTATATCGTTAAAACCATCGTCGGGGATGAAAACTTTGTCGATATGACTCCCAACCGTTCCAACAACTTCTGTTGCGGCGGCGGCGGCGGATTTTTACAGTCAGGATTGCCCGAAGCCCGACGGTACTACGGCCGCCTGAAATTTGAACAGATCAAGGAGACGGCGGCTGACTACTGCATCACTCCCTGTCACAACTGCCATTCCCAGATTCATGATCTCAAGGAGCATTATGACGGCAGGTACCACACCGTTCATATCTGGACGATCATGTGTTTGGCCATGGGCATCCTGGGGGAAAACGAGCGGGCCTACCTGGGGCCGGACCTGGTAGATGTCAATCCGTATCCTAAGTGATAGGGTTCAAGGAATCGAGGGCCCCAATGGGCAGTTCTTCGCTGTTTGCCCTTGGCTCTTATAAAATTATTTATTCTGAGACGAAAAAACTGTGAAGGTCTATTGCATCATCG
>JAFDAT010000515.1 GCA_019313725.1 Deltaproteobacteria bacterium | reverse complement strand
GCTTTCCCGGACCATCTTGACCGTGATTCAACTCGCGCACAGCATTGGCACGGGCTTCATACAGTTCCGCACCGGCATTAATGACATCCCGACGATAGCGCGCATAGCCTGAATGGACGGGCACATGATTGTTGGAGGCAAGTGAATTGGTGATAATTATGACGCGCACCCCCCTGTCGACAAGATCACGAACCAATTGCACCCCCCTGGCGCCAGGCACATAATACGGTGATATGAAAATAATTTCTTTCTCAGCATTTCCCATAACTTCACGTAAATCCCGGGCCAAACGCATATGCGTTTCATTGATCTCGTTAATCAGTTTGTCGGGACTGTCAGCGAGAATACGCGCCGGAGCGGGAAACAAAGGCTGCCGGCCGGCAATAAAATCCTTCAGCAACTGGCTTTCGAGTGCCCTTTTAAAGACGGTATCGTAGATATCATCGAATTCTTCGGCAATATCCGCTCGAACGGCTGCCAGATCCTCATTTTTTTTATCCTTGATGAACTGCTCGATGGGCACCGCTCGTGAATGGTTCCAATACTCATCGAAGGAATTGGAAATTTCGTCCGTGATAGGGCCGACGGCCAGAATATCGAAATCGACAAACACCTCATCTGTTTTGAGTTGGAAGTACTCATCGGCAATATTGCGGCCACCGACGATACTGGCCGAATTGTCCACCGTAAATGATTTGTTGTGCATGCGTCGGTTCGCCTGTTTGAAGTCGCCGAGGAAGTTTAACGTAGATATACCGCTGCGGGAAACAGGATTGAAAATACGTATTTGGATATTGGTGTGCTTGTTTATCAGCAGGAAGCTGTCATCGGGTACGGTCGTGAATACATCATCCAGCAGAAAACGGATCCGGACGCCCCGATCCGCCGCTTTAAGCAGCGCGTTGGCCATCGCGGCTCCGGCGGTATCGTTTTTCATTAAAAAGTATTGCAGGTCGATACTTTTTTCCGCCAATTCCGCCAACCTGAGCCTGATACCCAAAGCATCCATGCCTTCTATCAGGGGATAGAAACCGGATAACCCGTCATACGCTTCGACCTTATCCGCTGCATATCTACCCAGGGTCGTATCTTCCGGGTTCGTGATTGCCTGGCTGTAGGATTTCGGTTGATCAAAGGATACTGTCGCACAACCGGCCAAAAGTCCGGCGATAACCAATACTGCTGATAGCTTTAACATTCTGAGATTTATCATTGCAGCACCTCCTGCAAAATTCCAATTGTCTCAACGCGCATGTATTGAGAGTGCAGCGTACATGATGTTCAAGGTGTTTTCTTCCTGAAGCGGGTGAGTTCCTCAACCAACCACTTGGCCGTCGCCTTTTCAGTACCATCGCATATCACTTCATACGGTCGACCGCTCAAACTGCTTTCAGTCGCATTATACCGGATAAAATCCTCGGTGGTCTTAACCCGACGTTTCGTGTACGAATATTTTTTGCGGATGTGCTCACCCGCATCCCGACCGCTATGGGATTTCCCGTTGCGAATGAACGTGCAGCCCGACGTTTCAATGTAATTTAACAGGTGATCGATCTCCGATCCCATATCGGCCCTGAGCGCACTGGAATAAAACACGATACCCGCAAACAGAACCATTGAGAAAACAACCCTATTCAGCACGCTAAAGGCCGGAAGCCGATTTATCCGCCAGTTTGAAAACCACCGTAAGCGGATTGTGATCAGAGCTTGTAACCAGGGGTGTCGCAGCATTTTTCGTCTCCAGTCCACGATAGTAAACGTGATCAACATAATGTCCGAAAAATTGGGATCTCATCTTTTTATCAAAACGAACGGCGGTGAGGCCAAGGCGTTCCGCCATCGCCTGCACCAGGGACATTCGTCCGCTGTTCCATGTGTTGAAATCACCGGATACGATAATGGGGCCCTGATGCGCGGCCAGATAGTTTTCCAAACGGTCACTCTGATTTTGAAATGTCGTATTACCCAGCGTAAAATTAATGGCGTGAATATTTGCCACAAGGAGTTCCTGGTCCGTACCGGACATGGGATATCGGGTAATGAGGACACTTTTGGGAATGCGGGTTATTGGCTCCGTTTCCCGGAAGGTGCATATGTAATTGGGGGCTATCCTGGATGCCGTCAACACGCCGGTATCGATGTGTCGGTACTTGAAGGCTGCCGCCATATCCCATTGGTATTCTTCCTGTTGGAGCACTTCCTTGAGACTGCCGGACAAATATGCCTCCTGCAGGATAAAGATATCCGTATTTCGGCTTATAATGTGAAAATCCTCCCCCCACCCTTCCTTTTTGCCTTTATA
>JAFDAT010000514.1 GCA_019313725.1 Deltaproteobacteria bacterium | reverse complement strand
GGATCAAATACCGCGGACCGGTCTGGGTACGGATGATGTCATCGTGGTGACCGGCGGCGCCAGGGGTATCACCGCTGCGGCCGCGATAGCCCTGGGCCGGCATTCCAATGCAACCATGATTCTCATGGGCCGTTCCGAGCCGCCCTCCCCCGAACCGACGTGGCTTCAGGTCCTCTCCAATCCGGCCGACATCAAAAAAGCCATCCTAGAAAATGAATTTAACAACAACGGTGCATCCCCGAGAGATATCGAACAATCCTTCACCCGCCACATGGCCAATCGGGAAGTGCAGGCAACCCTGAAACAGCTTAAAGGATCGGGCATCACCGCAAGGTATTTTTCGGTCGACATTCGTGACCGCCAACAGGTCACGGACAGGCTCGCGGATGTACGCGCCGCCTTCGGGCCCATAACGGTTCTGATTCACGGCGCCGGCGTCCTGGAAGACCGGTTGATCGTCGACAAAGACCCAAAGCAGTTCGACAAGGTATACGACACCAAGGTCAAGGGGCTCAGGAACCTGCTGGCCGCCACCGGCAGCGACCCGCTCAAACACCTGGTCATCTTCTCGTCCATCAGCGCCAGAATCGGCAACACCGGCCAGGTAGATTATGCCATGGCCAATGAGGTGCTGAATAAAAGCGCCCTCGCTTACGCCCGGCAGCACCCCCGATGCCGTACACTTTCCATCAACTGGGGCCCCTGGGACGGCGGAATGGTGACGCCGGCCCTCAGGCGCAAATTTCGCAAACAGGACATCGGACTCATCCCCATGCAAGCCGGTGCCCAAAGCTTGTTATCCGAGATGAGCGTACCGAACGGCAGCCCGGTTGAGATCGTGGTGGGGTCGGCCCTGCCGACTCAGGTTGCCGCGATCGAGCAGGACCCCGCCGTAGATATACCCCAGGAAGCGCCGGCACCCTTGAGATTGTCGTTCAAGAAGGTCATCGATACCGCCGATTACCCCATACTGACATCCCATGTTATCGGTGGCAAACCCGTGGTTCCTTTTGCCTTGATTACCGAGTGGTTCGGCCATGGCGCTCTGCATGAAAATCCGGGTCTCGTTCTGCACGGCATCGATGACATGCGCATCCTCAAAGGTATCAAACTGGATGCGGAAAAGAAACTGATCCGGCTTTTTGCGGGCAAGCCCAGCCGGAAGAAAGATCACTATGAAGTCAGCCTCGAACTCCGGGATGGGGTCCTGGAAGGCAAGGACGTCATTCATTCCCGGGGCAAGGCCATTTTAAAAGATAGCATGCCCGAAGCACCGGAAGTTGACCTCAGTGCCTACCATCAGGACGATAATTATGGCCGAAGTGTAGAGGATGTTTACAACGATATCCTGTTCCACGGCATTGAACTGCGCGGAATAAAAAAGATTCTGTCGTGTTCGTCCAGCGGCATGACCGCAAGGGTATCGTCGGCCCCCGCCCCTGCGCAGTGGATTAAAAACCACTTGAGGAGTAGATGGATTGCCGATCCCCTGGTGCTGGACTGTGCCTTTCAGATGGCCACTGTCTGGTGTTATGAAGAAACCGGAAATGTTTCCCTACCCAGCTACTGCGCCAGTTACCGCCAGTATTGTTCCGCCTTTCCCGCAGAAGGCGTCACCGCAGTGTTAGCGGTCACCGATCTGACAGACCATAAAATGACCGGCAATTTCCTCCTGGTTGACAAGGACAACCGGCTGGCCGCCAAAATGACCGGCTATGAAGCCGTGCTGGATGCTTCGCTCTACAAAGCATTCAAGCCCCATCTGCACTGAAACTTAAGGGGTGGCAGCTGACATGGAATGAGCGTGCGATAGTACGTTAATACAGGACGTCCCTACACAACAAAAACTTGGCCCAACTTTATAGATTCGATCCATTCGCTTTATTCCGACTTTCATTGAAATAACATTCCAGTTGAGTAGAAAGCCAGGGTTCATGCAGTATGCCAGTTTTGAACCTTCAACCTTAAAAACTGCTTAAAATCATTAACATTCCGTGTTACCAGTATCAAACCATTCACCGCAGATATTGCCGCAATCTGCCCATCAACAAATGTCGGGGTTAAGCCTTTCAACGTTAGTCTAACGCGTTCCTTTGCATGCCACTCCGCTGCCCTGTCATCGTAGGGAAGAATAAGCATGGTCCGTTTGACGATGTCGTAAAGGGCGGAAACTTGCTTTATGGAATCTTATCGAAGTCATGCGGTTAATAGGGCTAATCTGCCCTTGACTCTGGTGAACACGGATTTTCAATCGTTCCGATTCGAAGTGTTTGCCAATTGTTACACTACTGTTTTTTTGCTGTCA
>JAFDAT010000513.1 GCA_019313725.1 Deltaproteobacteria bacterium | reverse complement strand
CCTCTAAGATCGAACGCGATGAACTGACACGAGTGGTGGCGTCGTTCAATGCGCAATACGCCACTATTCCGGAACACCTGCAAAATGAATTAGACGCTTTCCGAACGGCGGACCAGGAATTGAAAACCGAAGACAATGCCCTGGCAAAACAGCTGGGAGAGATGGCTGAGGCCTTTAGCCAGCTGTCTGAAAAACTGAGTGGGCTTCAAAGTGACATCTCAAGTGTATCCGCCACCAAGATAGATAAAAATGAACTGGCGCTGGCCCTGAAATTGAAAGAGATCAGTTTTCGGCAGGAAATATTGGAAGCTGCCAGGTCTATGGAAAAAAAGATCCAGGCCCTGCAACAACAGATCGATCGCCAGAAAAAAGCCCAGGCGACCGCTCCCGCAGTTCAACCCAAACCGGTCCAACCCGAAAATCAGCCGGAAGCCGCCCAAACCAGTCCCAACCCGGCGCCCGGTTCCATCGAAGAACAGACGATCGAGTAAAATTCTTGAAAAGGGAATATCAAACTCAAAAACAGTCATAATGAAAGAAATGGGGCATTGCCCCAAAATGGAAAGGCCGGAAGAAACAGTCCGCGTGTTTCATTGTGTCAATGCAAGCAGCATTCAGGGCAAATAGTGCCTGTTCCCCGCTTTCCAACCTTCTATCGCTCTCACCTTCTTAACTTCTACCTTTGTGGCCGTTTCAACTGCGGGCCAGTTTCTTCCCCAAGGCCTCGGCCTGCTCCAACAGTTCAGTATTGGACGCGATCTCACCCGGTTCCTCGGCACTGCCGTAAACCATACCGACAATCTTGGCGCCTACATAGCGAAAGGCGTCCTGAAAACTGCGCAAAGCATTTACACAGCCCGAATTGAACGGGTCGCTGTCCCCATAGCTCATGGCGATGGCGATTTTCTTTTTGTACAGGGGATTCACGGTAAAACTCGCATCGAACAGGCCGAAACAGCGGTCCATGAATATTTTGGTCTGGGCCGTCATGTTGAACCAATACACTGGAGTGGCAATGACCCATGCATCTGACGCTATCATCTTCGGATAAAGGGACTGCATGTCGTCATCCACGACACAGCCCTTGCTGTCTTTCTTCTTGCAGGCATAACATCCCTGACAGGGTTTGATATTCAGTCCATTCAAATAGATCGTTTCCACCTTCGCGCCTGCAGATTCCGCGCCCTTAGTGATCTGTTGGGCAAGCGTGGTGCTGTTGCCTTTTTTTCGGGGACTTCCTAACAGTACCAGTATTTGTTTCTGCTTTTCTCCGTTTTGCACAATGACACCTCCATTTTATATATTTATCTAATACCGGGGATACGGCGCAGGGGGTTCCCCGCGATTTGCCTCAGCAAGTTTAAAGAGGTTGCCTCGCAACCAGCTTTGGCAGGGATAAATCCCTGCGCTACATGACCGTGCATGTTGTCGGTCGAAATAATATATGAATAACCAGAGTGCTGCCAATGTAGGCCAGGGCTTCCTTTTCCCTATAAACCTTTCATTGCTCGTCGTTACCTGTCCCAAATGTCTATACTCCGATGACCGGCAGCGTGAAGCAGATAGTTCTTGGCGGGTTGGCGAAATGGCGCCAACATCGCTTCGTTGAGCTCCTTTTTCAATGAATGCGCTCTCGTGTATGGCAGGCTGAATACCCTTGTATGCTGCGATCATTGATTATGTCTCACTGATTTTAAGGTCGAAGGTTGAAGTAAAAAACAAAGCGGTAAAATATGCTTCGGCCACCGACCGCAGGGCTGAA
Source organism: Deltaproteobacteria bacterium (assembly GCA_019313725.1). Classification (GTDB taxonomy): domain Bacteria; phylum Desulfobacterota; class Desulfobacteria; order Desulfobacterales; family B30-G6; genus JAJDNW01. Next base: position 2,521 of record JAFDAT010000513.1, on the reverse strand, counting down.
GCCCTGGCCTGCATGCCCATTCTTCAAGCCAACAATGTGGCACAGGGTTTCAACCCTGCTGAAACTGACTTCTGTTATCTGGTTTCTGCCTTCCGACCACAGATCCTCTCACCTTCTGCCCTTCCTACCTTCTTCAGCTAAGGGTTTGCGAAGAAATAAGTTCGCAAATTTTCAGAGTTCCGGCGCCCGTTCAGCAAGGCACGAAAATGCAGGAATTCAGCAAGGCACGAAAATGCAGGAATATCTGGCATACGTCGAATTTTCGCAACACCGCTGAGCGGGATGGATGGGCGCTGAAAATGTGAAGTTATTTTTGAGCGAGCCCTAAGTGCGTGTCAACCGGCGGTACCGGATCCGGTGCGGTGTTTCGGCGTCCGCTCCCAGGCGTTTCTTACGGTCCGCCTCGTACTGCGTCCAGTTGCCGTTGAAAAATGCGACCCGGCTGTCGCCCTCGAAAGCCAGAATATGGGTGACGATACGATCCAGAAACCAGCGATCGTGGCTGATCACAACCGCACACCCGCCAAAATTCTCCAGGGCTTCTTCCAGGGCCCTCAGCGTATTGACATCCAGGTCGTTGGTGGGCTCATCCAAAAGCAGTACATTGGCACCCTCTTTCAACACCTTGGCCAGGTGAACCCTGTTGCGCTGTCCGCCGGACAGATCACCCACCCTGCGCTGCTGCTCGGAGCCTGAAAAGTTGAAACGCGCCACGTAAGCGCGTGAGTTGACCAGCCTTCCGCCCAGGTTCATCTGTTCCTGGCCGCCGCTGATCTCTTCCCAGATGCTCTTTTCCGGACTCAGATCACGGCCCTGGTCCACATAAGCCAGCTTTACGGTTTCACCAATCCGAAAAACTCCGCTGTCCGGTTTATCCTGCCCGGTCACCATTCTGAAAAGCGTGGTTTTGCCGGCACCGTTGGGGCCGATGACACCTACGATGGCACCGGGAGGCAGATGAAAACGCATCTTTTCCACCAGCAGGCGGTCAGCGAACCCCTTGGTGACATCATCGGCCTCGATCACCACATCCCCAAGGCGCGGGCCTGGCGGAATATAGAGTTCCAGCGCCTTGTCCTGCGTTTGTGTTTCCTGGGCCATCAATTTTTCATAGGCATTCACGCGAGCCTGACTTTTTGCGTGACGTCCTTTGGGCGCCATCCGTATCCACTCCATCTCCCGCTCCAGGGTTTTTCACTGGGCGCTCTGGGATTTTTCCTCCCGGCGCAGGCGCTCCGTTTTCTGCTCCAGCCAGGAAGAGTAGTTGCCCTTCCAGGGAATGCCGTGCCCCCGGTCCAACTCGAGAATCCACCCGGCGACATTGTCGAGAAAATAGCGGTCGTGGGTTACGGCAATGACTGTTCCCGTGTACGACTGCAGGTGGTGTTCCAGCCAGGCGACGCTTTCCGCATCCAGGTGGTTGGTGGGTTCGTCCAGCAACAGTATGTCGGGCTTCTGCAGCAATAAGCGGCATAAGGCCACGCGCCGCTTCTCGCCGCCGGACAATACCTGGACCCGGGTTTCCCCGGGGGGGCAACGCAGGGCGTCCATGGCCATCTCCAACTGGGAATCAAGGTCCCAGGCATCCAGGTCATCCAGCTTTTCCTGAACTGCCCCCTGGCGCTGAATCAGCCTGTCCATAGCCTCGTCATCCATGGGCTCGGCGAAACGGTTGTTGATCTCCTCGAACTCCTTGAGAAGGTCTACCGTCTCCTGGGCGCCCTCCTCCACCACCTCGCGTACGCTTTTGTCCACGTCCACCAGCGGTTCCTGCTCAAGATACCCGACGCTGTAACCCTTGGACAAGATGGTCTCTCCGTTGAACTGCGTATCCACGCCGGCCAGAATACGCAACAGAGAGGACTTGCCGGAGCCGTTCAATCCCAGGACGCCGATTTTGGCACCATGAAAGTACGACAGCGAGATATCCTTCAATACGGCTTTTTTGTCATAATACTTGCTGACCCGGATCATGGAATAGATGACTTTATCGGGTGTGGTGGCCACGTGGTTGCATCTCCTATTTTTACATATCCTCCTGAAAATAATCCAGCAGCGCCGCCATGGCCTGCGTCTCGTTCAAATGCGCAAGGCCTCTTCTGATTTTTATGATTTCGCGATGCTTTTCCGCATCCATCAACAGCTCTTCCTTGCGGGTCCCCGACGCATTGACGTTGATGGCCGGCCAGATTCTCTGTTCCGCGCACTTTCGGCTGAGAACGAGGTCCGTATTGCCCGTGCCCTTGAATTCCTGGAAAATAATATCGTCCATGCGACTGCCCGTCTCCACCAGGATGGTGGCGAAAATACTCAGCGAACCGCCATCTTCGACATTGCGGGCTGCACCGAAAATCTTGCGGGGAATCTGAAGTGCATTGGCACCGAGACCGCCGGTCATGGTCCGGCCGTGGCTATCCGTATGAGAATTGAAGGCCCGGGACATGCGTGTCAGTGAATCAATGAATACAACTGCATCCCGGCCGGATTCAGTACACAAAATGGCTGTGTGCATGGCCAGACG
>JAFDAT010000512.1 GCA_019313725.1 Deltaproteobacteria bacterium | reverse complement strand
CTGATTTACTCCATCCAGCAGACGGATGTGCCCCAGATCCTGGTACTCATCAGAAAGGGTACGGCCGCCGCCCACTATGTCATGGGCGGTCCCGTTGCCAACCGGCACAATGCCTTTACCCTGGGAATTCCCACCTCGGAAATATATGTGATGCACGGAGAAACAGCGGCTGCAGCCAGCTTTTCCCGGCGTCTGGTCAAAGAAAAGGCCGCCGGACATGACCTCGAACCCGTGATCGAAAAGATGAATAAAATGGTCCAGGAGTACCATGATTACTCCCGTCCGATCTACTGTGCGCAGAAAGGTTTCGTGGATGAAGTTGCCCGCATGCCGGATGTCCGTAAGTACCTGGCGGCCTTTGCCGGTTGTGTCTATCAGAATCCCAAATCCATCTGCCCGCAGCACCAGATGATTCTGCCGAGATCCATTAAAGGATAAACCGAATGGGGAATGTGGAATGCGAAATTAGGGTGTGAATCAGGCTGCAGGATAGTATTATAATAGCCACGAAGACTCTAAGACCCGAAGAAAAAAGAATCATCTCCTGATTAGTTGTAGTATTGTTGGATTGAGTGATCCAAATCGAAATCATAAGAAAACAAATACTTGGGTACTGGTTTACCCATCGGGTCCTTGGACCCTTTTCTCCAACTACATTGGAGAAGAACCAGAAATAAGAACTCTTTGCGTCTTAGTGCCTTCGTGGCTCATTTTTTCAGGATACCGGCTTGTCGGTTCTGATCAGCTGGACAGCTGCCAGGGAGACGGCACTCATACAGGCGCCGGCAATGAAGGGGATGCGGTAATCCAGCATCCAGAGCAGGCCTCCCAGGGCGGGCAGAACAACCGCCGCGATGTGATTGATGGTGAACCCCACGGCCATGCTCGGAGCGATGTCCCGCGGGTCGGCGACTTTCTGAAAATAGGTTTGAATGGCCATGGCAAAGCCGAAGAATATGTGGTCAAGTATGTAAAGCAGGGCAACCAGCAGACGGCTGTCAACAAAGGCATAGGCCAGAAAAACAAGGATCAGGCTGGCGTATTCCAAAGACAGCACCTTGCGTTCGCCGAAGCGCATGATACTTTTGCCGATCAAGGGGCTCAGATAGTATTTGATCACATTGTTGACTACAAAAAGGATCGTGACCTCCTTGACCGAATATTCGAATTGTTTGACCAGCAGGAAAACGGCAAAGGCGATGAATATCTGCCGTCGTGCCCCAGCCATGAAGGTCAGAAAGTAAAATAGCCAGTACTTCTTCCTGAGGACCATCTTCTTCCTCTGAAGCGCCATATCGGCCTGCTCCGGATTCTGGAAAAACCCCCACACGGCTATGCCCACGATAAAAAGACCGATAGCCATGTAGGTCTGGGAATAATCGAGAAAAAATGAAACCAGGTAGATGAACAGGCCGACCCCGATGTTGGATGCTGCGGCGATGCTGTACTGCCTGCCGATCACCCAGGGGGCCTGCAGGGTATTGAAATATTGCAGCGTGAGGGACTGGTTGGTGGTTTCATAATAGTGAAACCCGAAGCTCGAGATCAGCGTTGCGATCATGAGCCCCGTAAAGGTGGGGAACACGCCGGTCACACTCAAGCCGATCCCCAAAAGAAGAATGGAGAGCGCCGAAAGCCTGTGCTCCTTGATGATCAGCATGACGTAAATGGCCAAAAGGGTCAGAAAACCCGGGATCTCGCGCACAGACTGAATAACCCCTACGTGTTTTCCTTCCAGCCCGGCCACCTCAACGGCAAAGTTGTTGAACAGAGTCTGCCAGGCCTGCAGGCCGATGGCCGAGGCAATGGTCAGCATGATCAGGTATCGATACATGGGTTTTCTGCGAATGTTATCCATGGCGACGGGTCATATCCTATATGGATTTAAAAGGAAACCATTGATTGGTAGAAAAAAGGATTGGTTTATTTCACGGGGACGGTGTAGACGGTTATGGGTTGATCGAAGCCTTTCACCATTATCTCGCCCTGTGATTGTAGATCCACCGCGTCTTTTACCTGGTCGCGGGTGGCGTGTGAAATCAATATACCCCCATCCGGCGCATTGGACTCCAGCCGCTGGGCCAGGTTTACCGCAGACCCGATGACGGTGTAAGAAAGCCTTTTGGGAGACCCCATGTTGCCGACAATAACAGTTCCCGTATGGATCCCGATGCGAATCCGGATCGGGGTGCCCGCCAGTTTTTTCCAGGTGTCTGCCGTCTCCCTGATTTTTTTTTGCATGTCCCGGGCTGCCGACACACACCTTAACGCATGGTCGACTTGAGGTTCCGGATCTCCGAAGAATGC
>JAFDAT010000135.1 GCA_019313725.1 Deltaproteobacteria bacterium | reverse complement strand
CGTTTTGACTCGCCGGCAATGAAAAAAACCGCTCTCAAGGTCGGCCGGAAGGAAATGTCCGCAGCCGAAAAAAAGGTTGACCGTGCCTTTGTGCGGGCATTGAACCGGGCATCCCGGCAGATCAGGCATTTCCACCTGCACCAGCAGAGCTCATCCTGGATAAATGTGGAACGGACCGGCACCCTGCTGGGACAGATCGCCAGGCCGGTCGATGCTGCCGGTGTGTATGTCCCCGGCGGTCAGGGAGGAAAAACACCGCTGGTCTCCTCTGTACTGATGTGCGCCATCCCCGCCGGCATCGCCGGTGTCGGCAGCATTTCCATGGTGACACCGCCCATGCGCAACGGGAAGGTGAATCCCCATCTTTTGGTCGCTGCAAAAAAAGCAGGCGTCGATAACGTTTACAAAATCGGAAGCGCCTGGGCGGTAGCGGCCCTGGCCTACGGCACGCAAACGGTCCCTAAGGCTAATGTCATCGTCGGCCCCGGCAACATATACGTGACGCTCGCCAAGAAACTGGTGGCCGGCGAAGTGGGCATCGATATGATTGCCGGCCCCAGTGAAATTCTCATTATTGCCGACGATTCGGCCGTGCCGGAGTATATTGCCGCCGACCTTCTCTCCCAGGCCGAGCATGATCCTCTGGCATCCGCTGTTCTGGTGACCTCATCCCAAAAGATAGCCGCCGCTGTCAACGCTGCGCTGGATGACCAGCTGGCCACCCTTGCCCGCCGTGAAATAGCGGCGGCTTCCCTCAAGCGCTACGGTGCAATTATGGTCGTCCCGGACATTACTGTTGCCATTGATTTTGCCAACCGAATCGCCCCGGAGCATCTGGAGATGCTGATTAAAAACCCGTTGAACCACATCGGCTCGATACACAATGCAGGGGCTGTATTTTTAGGGAATTATACCCCCGAACCTGTCGGCGATTATGTGGCCGGTCCCAATCACGTGCTGCCAACAGCCGGAACCGCCCGGTACGCATCCGCCCTATCGGTGGATCATTTTATAAAAAAAACCAGCCTCATCCAGTACTCACGGGAGGCCTTTTACAAGGAGGCAAAAGATATCATCCGCCTGGCCGAGGTGGAAGGGCTGGGGGCCCATGCCAATTCAGTTCGCATCCGCCTAAAATGAATTCTCCCGCAGTAAAATGCGGGAGAATTAACCCTATCGTTGCAAAAGCCGGAGGGCTTCAGAGTCAAGGCGTCTGAGGGTGAAGTCGTAGTATTTTACTTCGAACCCTCAGCAACACAGGATCTGAAGTTCTCCGGCTTTCCTGCAGGGTAAACAATATGGCAAAATAGATGCTATCCTTTGAATTCACCTGGAGGGATATCCAGAAGATAGCGCTATCACTATGATATTGGTCATAATTACAACTCATTTTCTCTACTCTTCCATATTGTTTATGCAACCATAGGGTTATTTTTTATGCAGGGTCGTATTCAAACACTGATACATCCCGTGCATACGCCGCACATTGGTTCGTAAAATCAATCAATGCCTCGAGTTTGCCCTTTGCCAGACCTGAATCGATAATTTCAGCAGCACGTCCGATGCCGGCTTTCAGGTCCCCTGTTTCACCCGACGCCCAAAGTGCTGCGCCTGCATTGAGAACGATCATGTCCCGCCTGGGTCCCTTTTCGCCATCGAGGATCGCCATGACGGCTGCAGCATTTTCATTGACACTTCCCCCCTTGAGCGCTTCGGAAGCAACCCGATGAAATCCGTAATCCTCCGGTTCGATGTCGAATGTATGAATATCCCCGTCCTTCAGATGGCTGACTTTTGTAGTGCCGCAGAGACTGAGTTCATCATATGTCTCCTCTCCAAAAATAACCACGGCATCTTTTCCGCCAAGCCGCCTGATCACCCTGGCTATTGTGTCCGTCAGGCCGGCTTCATAAACGCCCAGCATGTGTGACGACGCATTGGCCGGATTTGCCAGGGGGTTAATTAAGTTGAATATGGTCCGAATTCCCAGCTCCGTTCTTGTCCGTGCGACGCTGCGCATCGGACCGTGCTGCATGGGTGAAAACAGAAGCCCTATTCCCACTTCCTCGATGCAGCGCTCCACATCCGAACTCGATATATCCAGATTGATCCCCAGCCGTTCAAGAACATCGGCCGTACCCAGAAACCTTGACGACATCTTGTTCCCGTATCTTGCGATCCTCCGTCCGCTGCCGGCCACAACAAATGTCGTGGCTGCAGACACGTTGAATATCTGTGTCCCGTTGACACCCGTATCGCTCACTTCGAGGATGGTCTCTTCTTCAAAGTTTATATCGTCACGATCCAGGTTGAGCAGGTGATTGTTCAACTGAAAGCGGTACAATCTTGCTTTCAGAGCCCTGGCGGCACCTGTAATTTCATCGACGGATTCGCCTTTCATCCTGAGCGCCGTCAGAAGAGCCCCCACCTGCGACGCCGGCACCTTACCGTCAATAATCCGGCCCACGACCGCCTCCGCTTCTTTTTCCCCCAGCCCTTTTCCCAGTACTACTTTTTTTATTGCCGCTCTGATCATGATTTCCTCCCTTGCGATTGATGAATAAAAAAGCCGCGAGGCCTTCCGGCCCACGGCTTTCCTGAACAAAAAAACCGCGGACAGCCAAGATGCGGCCCGCGGTTCCGATTTCCTATGTTAGAATCTTTTCAGACGACGGCTGCACCTCCACCAGCAAAGATGCACCACCAATTGTCTGAAAAAAATTGAATGTCTTGTATTGAGTGATCGCTCATAATACTTTTTTATTGGTTTTTAAACAGTTTGTCAAGCGGTCTCTACACCCATCATCCTGTCATATTCCTAATTTTACGCCTCGAAATTCAAGGGAAAGAGCGAATAACCAATATCCGATAACGAATGATCAATGTCCAAGTAGTTCAGGGCTTCAGCCCTGCAGAAACTTGATAATTGGACACTGGATATTGATTATTGGATATTTAAAAAGGCGGATTGCTAATCCTGCTTGTGACTATTCGACGTTCAATGTTGAACGTTCGATGTTCATCTTTTTCCGGTCCATCCGGGTTATGGCAAAATAGATACTATCCTTTGAATTCACCTGGAGGGATATCCAGAAGATAGCGCTATCACTATGATATTGGTCATAATTACAACTCATTATCTCTACTTTTCCATATTGTTTATGCAACCTTAGGGTTTACACAGCTACCATCGACACCCTGTAGCACCGCAGACAGCGCCGGGCTTCCTCTATGGCTTCCGGTGTGGAATATCCCTGTTCCACCTCATCGAAGACGTATTTTCGGGTATCCGGAGAAAGCATTTCCAGGTGTTTACGCCGGCTCTTTCCTATTTCTCCCAGGTCTTCGGCCTGGTCATAAACCTTGACGTCCCTGAACAGTTTGTGAAAGTGGTCGTTATCCGTGTACTCCGGGGCCAGCCCGTTGATCTGTCGATCGATGCTCTGTGCCGCTTTGCGCCCACCAGCACATGCCGTGATCAAAGCACCCGGACCTGTTTCGCAGTCACCCGCCGAGAACAGCTTCGGACGGCTGGTCTGCTTGGTCACATCATCCACGATGATGGTGTTCCAGGCGGTGGTCTCCACCCCGTCGACACCTTCCAGCAAAGATAGATCCACACGCTGTCCTATGGCCGGTACAACGGTGTCGCAGTCGAATACGAATTCGGACCCTTCGATGGGCACGGGACGACGGCGACCACTCTCGTCGGGGGTGCCCAGTTTCATACGGATGCACTCGAGCCCTTTGACCACACCGTTTTCCTCCAGGATCCGCACGGGTGTCGTCAGAAAGTGGAACTGCACCTCCTCCTCCTCGGCATCGACGATTTCAACTTCATCCGCCGGCATTTCGGCCCGGGTCCGGCGATAGACCAGATTGACATCTTCCTTGTTGATTCGGAATGCACACCTGACACAGTCGATGGCCACATTTCCGCCGCCTATCACCACGACGCGCTTGCCTTCCGGGTAGGGATCGCGGCCCTCGTTGATATCCCGGAGATACTGTACGCCCGGGACGAACCCCTTGTACCCCTTTTCCTCGCCCTCGACCCGCATGGGGGAACTGCCCTGGGCACCGATGCCGATAAACACCGCATCGTAATCTTCCTCCAACCGGGATAACGTCACATCCTTACCAACGGAGGTGTTGTAATTGATGGTGACACCCATTTCCTGAATTCGTTCCACCTCGCCGCGCAGAATGTGGCGCGGCAGCCGGTAGTCCGGTATCCCCATAGCCGACATACCGCCCGGCTCGCCCAGGCCTTCAAAAACAGTGACGGAATGCCCTTTCTGCGCCAGGTGGTAGGCACAGGTCACCCCGGCAGGACCGGCACCGACAATGGCAACCTTGCCGGTTTTTTCAGATGGATGCACCGTGTAATCAGGCGCTTTGTGCATGGCCAGCTCGTGGTCGGCCACGAACCGCTTAAGGTATTTGATGGAAACGGCATCGTCCAGATTTGCCCGACGGCAGCTTTCTTCGCAGGGACGCACACAGACGCGCCCCACAATACCGGGAATCGGGAGCCGGCAGCGGATTACATCCAGGGATTCCTTAAATTTTCCTTCCTTGATGAATTCAACATAGCGCGGGATATCAAGATGTATCGGACATGCATCCGCACAGGGAGCCGTAACATTAGCGTGATAGTCTCCGGCTTCCATTTGCACATCGCCATTGACGGCATCCGCAAAGGCCTCCGGGAAATGGTCCAGCGCGTGCAAAAGTGCAATCGGACCTGTTTTTCCGATGCCGCATTTCGCCGAACCGCTCACGACATGGGCAATGGCGCCCAGGTTCTCCACGTCGGCGGACGTCCCGTCCCCTCGGCAGATCTTATCGAGCGTGGATGCCATGACATTCGTGCCGGTCTGACAGGGAATACACTTACCGCACGATTGGTCGCGTACCGCAGCCATATATGCCCTGCAAAGGTCAACGATATTGACATCTGCAGACCGGAGAACGATTCCGTCCCACCCTATGAAAGCCTTGATGGCTGCATCCTGATTAAACTGTTCAGGCAGAGCAATCTGCGGGTCTGTTCCGGAACCCTGATTTGCAGCATTACGATTGTCGGTTATCTGATCGCCCCAGGAGCTGAACAGAATCTCATTCATATTGTCACCACCTAAGTATTCACCCTTATGTGAGTGTTTAAAATTTAAAAACCTAAGTTTCAGCAGAAAACGAACCGGTTTTATTTATCATCAATCAAAAAAACCTTCAAGACTAAATCAGCGACCACCGGCAGATAAGGAGGTATGAAAAAAGCCCTTGGAAGAGACGATGATCTGCCGATAATCGCTGATTTGTTTAACTGCCTTTATCGGTCACCGGCGTTTGCCATGTAAGCGATATCGACACATGTAATCATCACCGGATCGGTAGAACCTTTTCAATTCTCACCGGCAGAGCCGGTGGCTTATGAAGGCAGTTAATGTTTAAAGCTACGCTGCCCGGTGTACACCATGGTCACACCCTCTGCATTGCATGCTTGGATGGACTGGTAGTCGTTGGCCGACCCCCCGGGCTGCACAACGCATGAAATTTTCTCATTGATGCCGACATCGACACCGTCCCTGAACGGAAAAAAAGCATCGCTGACCATCGCCGCCCCGATGAGACCGCCCTTTGCGTCCACCACCTCCCGGTCTATTTCAGCCCTCACGTCCAGGTCCTTCATTTCATTGTAGGGGGTGCCGTGCTTTTCAAAACAGAGGCGGTCCGCCAGCTTCCGATAAGCCTTGTCCCTGGCGATTTCCGCCACCCCGACCCTGTCCTGCTCGCCAGTCCCGATGCCGACCGTCGCCAGGTCCTTGACATAGATGACCGAATTGGAGGTAATGCCGGATTCCACCAGCCAGCCAAACAGCATGTCCGCGTACTCCCGGTCGGTCGGTTCCCTGCCGATGGTATATGTCTCGCCCTTGTATTCACAGGAAGCCAGCTTCAGATCCTGTTTGGCTCTGGCGGCGGGAACAAAAGACCATTGAGCGATAATGCCGCCGTCGATCAGGCTTTTGAACTCGACGCAGCGCTTACCAACAAAGGACTGCAGACGGTTGATATTATCGATGCGGATAACTCTGAGGTTTTTCTTTCTCTCGAAAACGGCCATGGCCCCCTCTTCGAAGTCCGGCGCAACCACGACTTCAGCATACTGACTGGTAATCGCTTCGGCGGCGGATCTATCCACGGCCCTGTTCAAGGCAATACACCCGCCGAACGCGGCAACCCGGTCTGCCATGTTGGCTTTAACATAGGCGTCCTCCAGGGAATCCGATTGGGCCACGCCACAAGGGTTGTTGTGTTTGACAATGACCGCGGTGGGTTTGTCGACAAAGTATCTCAGGATGTTCAAGGAGTTGTCGGCATCCGTGAGGTTGGTCTTACCGGGGTGTTTACCGGACTGCAGCAACGCGATGTCCGATGCCAGGTATTGTCCCGGCTGGATGGTTTCCGTCTCACCCAGCACGAGGTTGCCGTTGACAAGCCGGTACAGGGCAGCTTCCTGCCCTGGATTTTCACCATACCGCAATCCCTTATCGACCGCATCAATCCGCCAAGTCACTTTTTCATAAAAAAGTGTCTGCCGATTGTTTTCATCTACAAAGCTGACCTCCATTTTCGGCGGGAAGTGATCATCGACGATGGTTCGATACATTTTTTTCAGGTCTTCGGCCATGTTTATCTCCTTTGTGTCATTTGTGCCTGGTTTCTATACTACTTGGATCCGGAGTTAAAGGTTATAACATCCGGAAACGTCTTTTATGCTTCTTGCACCCAGAAAATCCCTGATGGTGCTGTCGTATTCCGCCGTGTGCCCGAAGGCCTTCTGCGCCAGGCGGAATCGCAGCGCCAGCGATATGGAACCGTTGTTTTCCGTCATGTCGGCCAGGATGGCATCGTATTCAGCGGGATCCACCACCGATGCAACCCGGATAAAATTCTTTGCCGAGGCCCGGATCATGCATGGACCGCCGATATCGATGTTCCCGCGGGCCTGCTCCACGCTCACTCCCTCTTTGGCAATGGTTTCCTTGAAAGGGTACAGGTTGCCGATAACCATATCGATGGGAACGCTTCGGGTTCTCTGCAGGTCGGCCTGGTGGGCATCGTTATACGTTTCTGTCAGCAGGCTCAGGTAGATCTTGAAATCCAGCGTCTTCACCAGCCCGCCCTGTGTTTCCGGCTGACCGGTGTACTCCGCCACCTGACTGAGATTCAGATCCGCCGATTCACCGAGGATCTCTTTCAGCCGGCTGTAGGTACCCCCGGTACTGAAAAACTTCACCCCCGGGTTGATTTCCATCAGACGGGGTATGAATACATCCAGGCCCCTTTTATCCGAAACACTGACCAGCACATGCTGAACTTTTACCAACCCATCGATCTTGTCCACAACGTTCATACTCATAATTTTCTCCCCTCAGTGTACTGCTTATTTATGCAACACCCCTTCCCTTTACCTGATGGTTCTGGATGCCGGCCTTCACGGAACCTGTTGGCTTGACTAGGCCTCCCCCCTGTGTTCCGCCTGCAGGCGATCAAAAAAGGCCGCCATGAAGGCATGCCGCCGGCCGGCCATTCTGGCCCCCTCCCGGGTAAGCATGCCGTCCTTGATTTTGGAAAGCTTGACTTTGAATTCCCTGAATCCGGTGTCCTCATCGGAGTAGGGCCGGGTTTTTGCAACATCCACGTCCGGGTTGTGCAGGCGTGCCCCGACCTCTCCCGCGAACTGAAAGGCCCTGGCTACACCCACGGCACCGATGGCATCCAGTTTGTCCGCGTCAAACAGCACCCTGGCTTCCGGAGTACCGGGTAGGGGCGGTTTCCGAAAACGGTGCGCATGGATGCAATGCAGAATGTTGGTCTTGCGTTCCATCGAAATGGGCAGCGGTTCGATAATCGGACGGGCCAGTTCCCTGCCTTTTTCGGCATGGCAGATTTTCCCGCCGGACGTATCCTGGTACCCCCTGCCAACATCATGGAGGCAGGCCGCCGCAAGCAAGACCTCCATGTCCACCGCTTCTGCCGCTCCGATGCGCTCGCAGAGCTGAAACACGCGCAGGGTATGTTCCCAGTCATGGCTTCCCCGGCTAGCCGCAAACATCTTTTGCGCATGTATTTTAATCTTCGAAACCAGGGTGCCGGAACCTTTTTCAAGCATGTTTGCGGCAGATGCCGGCGGTTCAGCAGTACCTGGGGTGTTATTTTTCAGCATAAATTCTCAGGCTTCATCATCCTGATAACCGGCGGAAATGTTCCATTGAAGGCTTTGATTACA
>JAFDAT010000134.1 GCA_019313725.1 Deltaproteobacteria bacterium | reverse complement strand
AAAACGGAAAGGTCATCGAGGAATGGGACGAATCCGCCGATATCAAAAAAAAAGCGGTGCATACTTATGATGTGCGCTTTATCAATTCATTGACGCGCAAAGGGAAGCCCATGGTATTCAGAAATGAGGATACCGGGTGGAGCTGGCCGCCTTATCTGAAGTTCAACAGTGCTGACCTTACCGCCGAGGCTCAGGCCTTTGCATCTGCGCAGAAAAAGTCCTGGGTCCTGGTCAAATTTTACGGTTGGCGTATTAATATTTTTTCGATGTTCCCCAATGCCATTTCTCTGAAAGAAGTGGACCGGGAGTACACCCATATTCCGCTTTTCAATATTGTCTTTTTTATCGTGCTGATTATTGTGGTGTTTTACCTCAGGAGCAGAGTCAGAAAGTTTGTGAACTGGGCGCGTGGGCGGAAAAAAGGGAAAAGCGATTCCTGATATGGACAATTTGTTCATATAGGATTCAGAATTCAGACACAAACCGTTCGATGACATCATCCAACCTTGACAACAAGTAATACGGCACCGAACAGCGATTGTTTTGCGAAAAACGTCCTGAACCCAATCCGGTAATTCACCAGCCCGACATCAAGAAAAAAAAGTTTCGGAGATTTTTGCATTTTTTCAATTTGTGTTGATGGTTGTCAAGATATAGATCAGATTTGATTCTTTTAGCCTGGATAGTTCCTGCGGTGAGGGCGAAAAAAAATATAGGTCGATTGCAACGATCAAAAAAAAGCAGGGCCGTATTGGCCCTGCTTTGAATCTTCAGATTACCGAGTAACTTTTTCTAAACCATACCCTTGAAGGCAAAGAAGGTGAGGGAGAGAATGCCTGCTGTAACCAGGGCGATGGATGTGTCCTGCAGCGGTTTGGGAACGCGTGCCAGCAGGATTCTTTCCCGGACCCCGGCGAATAGAATCAAGGCCAGGCCGAATCCCACAGCATAGGCAAAGGAAGCCACCAGAGCCTGCATGAAAGTATATTCTTCGTTCACATTGATGAGGCAGGCGCCCATAACGGCACAGTTGGTGGTGATCAATGGCAGGAATATGCCCAGGCCGGCGTAGAGCGCCGGGATGCTTTTCTTCAGGAACATTTCGACAAATTGGACCAGCGAAGCAATCACCAGGATAAAGGCAATGGTCCGCAGATATTCCAGTCCGAATTTCTGCAAGATGAACGTATTGAGCATCCAGGTAATGACACCGGCCAACACCAGAACGAATACCACTGCCATGGACATGCCAACGGCGGTTTCCATTTTTTTGGATGTACCCAGAAAGGGGCAGTTGCCCAAGAATTGTGCCAGCAGAATATTGTTGATGAGAATACAGCTGATGGCAAGAAGTATGTAATCACCCATTGATATTCTCCTATTTACTGCTTACGAGGTTCATCAGGCAAAGCATGAGACCCAGACAAATGAAAGCACCGGGTGCTTCGACCATAAATGTAAAAGGTTGAAATGCGGGGCCGAAAATTTGTATGGGCGTTTCCCAGATGGTCAGTGTGCCGTTGCCGAACAGTTCCCGCACTGCTCCCAGGGCTGCCAGGGCGAGGGTGAAGCCGATACCGATTCCCAGACCGTCGGCCAGGGATCTGACAACACCGTTTTTAAAGGCAAAGGCCTCGGAACGGCCAAGCACGACACAGTTGACCACGATGAGAGGGATGAATATGCCCAGTTTGAGAAAAAGCGGGTAGGTAAAGGCCTGCATCACCAGTTCCACGACAGTCACGAATGTGGCAATGATGATGATGAAGCATGCAATCCTGACCTTACCGGGTATGACCTTACGCAAAGATGAGACCAGGATGTTGGAGCATACGAGCACAAATGTCGTGGCCAACCCCATGCCGATGCCGTTTTCAACGGTTTTAGTTACTGCGAGTACAGGACATAAACCGAGCACCAGGCGGAAAGGAGGAATCTCTTCCCACAGGCCCTTGGTAAACTCCTGAGCGATCGACTTCGCCATCTTTCTCTCCTATTTGAATTCCTTGAGTTTTGCTTCTATCTGCGGTTTCAGGCTCTTGTAAAGTGCACCGGCCTGGGTCACACCGATGGCGACACCCCTTGAGGTGATGGTGGCACCGGTAATGATATCGATCTGACCGCCGTCCGTCTTCACCTGAAACGTACTCATCAGGTCCATATCCTGGAATTGTTTGGTAAACGAGGGGTCGGTTTGGGCCTTTGACCCTACACCGGGTGTTTCGCTGTGGGTGGTGACCCCCACGCCGATGATCTTGTCGGCCTTGATGTCGACCCCCACCATCAATCCTATTTCACCGCCAAATCCTTTACCGGCACTCTCAAAGGCGATTTTTGCCGGTTCGCCATTGAAGACACCCACAAAGAAGCTGGCTTCGCCGCCCTCGTATTCAAGTTTAAAGCGATCGACAATCGGGTCGTTGGAGGCGCCTTCCAGGATAGCCTGAATGGCGGGTCCCTTGACGAAGGTCAGCTGTTGAACCTCAATTCTGTCAATGGTTTTGTTTCTGACGGCAGCCAGCAATCCGCCGGAAAAAGAACTCAGGACGGTGAGGACAACAATCATTTTGATCATTTCGCGCATATCAAACAACCTTTCCCATGGCTTTGGGCCGAATTTTGTCCAGCAGGGGATTGATGAGGTTAATCACCAGTATGGCCAGTACGGTTCCGTCGATATAGGCACCGATATTCCTGATCAGGATAGTCATGAGCCCGCCGGCGGCACCATAAATCAGCATGGGGATAAAATTGACCGGTGACGATGAGTCCTCAGTGGCCAGAAAAAATGCCCCTATCAGCGTGTAGCCGGTAAAAATGTGAAAGAAGGGATCGGCATAACGGGTGGGATCGGTGAGGTTGAACAACAGGGCGGTTACAAATACCCCGGCCAGATACGCTATCGATATTTCCCAGCGGATGAAGCCTCTCATGATCAGGTATGCCCCCCCCAGGAGTAGGCCGATGCCGAAGGTGGCACCGATACCGCCGGATTGCCGGCCCAGCAAAAAGTCGCTAATGGAGTACTGTTCGATGCCGCTCACCCCGAAATTTTTCAATGTGGCTAGCGGATAGGCCATGATGAAATCCGGATCATAGTTCATCAGCATCCCGTTGAAATCAAAATAGTCCTTCCAGGACACCATCAATATGGCCACGGACAGTGCCACAGGGTTGAAGGCATTGCCGCCGATGCCGCCGAATATCTGTTTGCCGATGACAATGGCCACAAAAGTTCCCGTAATCACCAGCCACCAGGGAGCCGTCGCCGGCAGGAGCATGGCGAGCAGCAGACCGATAAGGGCTGCGTTGCCGTCGCCGACGGAAACAGGCCTTTTCATGGCCCGATTCATGAGCAGCTCCCACAGCATTGCCGTGGAGACGGAGAGACACACAACACCAATAGCCGGGATGCCGAATCGGAAAAGGCCTCCCAGGAGCAGCGCGGGCAGCGCGGCATAGATGATATGAAGGTTGCGTTCGGTGATGCCACTGCCGATGTGCAGGAATGGAGCGTGGGAAACGATTAACTTTTTCTGGCTATTCATCTGTTGCCTCCTCGGTAGCTGTCTCCTCGGAAGCTACTCGGCCAAGTTCATGCTTTGCCAACCGGATGTATTGAAAAATGGGTATTTTGGATACACACACATAACTGCAGATGCCGCACTCGAGACAAGCGGAAAGATCATAGGCTTCAGCGGCTTCCTCGTAGAATCCGGCTTCCAGAAAGCGGACAAGAAGATTGACCTGGATCCTGGCCGGGCACATCCGGACGCAATCTCCGCAATTGATGCAGGGGTAATCGGATGTCAGGGCGATGTCCCCGTGATCCTGAAGCAGGATGGCATCGGTGAAAGGCTGCACGGGATATTGGGTCGAGAAAATACTGTGCCCGGTCATGGGGCCGCCGATGATGATGCGGTCTTTCTCTTCAAGGCTTACCTGGTATTCCTTTAGAATATCGGCAATGGGAGTCCCGATTCTGGCAGATATCAGGGAGCGGTTGCCCTGCTTGTCGATGAATGTGATTGTTTTTTCGAAAGGTATCTGTCTGTCGGAGAAGGCCCGACCGATGGAAGCGACGGCTTCGGCGGTGAAAAAGCACACCCCCATGTCCTGAAAGCTTTTCCCGTTGGGGATCTCTTTCTCCAGAACTTTCTGGGCGATGAGTTTTGGCAGTCCCGATGGATAGGTCGCATCCATGGTCATCACCGAGGCTCCGATTTCACCGTATCCATGCATTGCATCTCGGGGTGTGGCCAGAACGATGTTTTCAACGCCTGTGACCGCTTTGAGAAATTTTATGCCGGCCTGGATGTCGGCCATGCGGAAAGCCAGCGTGTACTGCGCCGTCATGACCAGCAGATCCTGATCCATACCATTGACAATGATGGTGTGGATCGGTTTATCCGGTTCCGTGAAGGGTTCGAATGATGGCGCCCCGGGGGCGCAGGCCAGAAATGCGGCCGCGTTTTCCAGGGTTGGCTCAGATCGGTCCTCGAAAGCATTGTCCAGGGTTTCAGCCTCTGCAGCCGTAATGGTTACGGCGGTATATTCCCGGCCCGCCTCACCGGGGAACCGGTCGATGGCAGAGAGCGTGCCGGACAGGCTCGCTATGCCGTAGGCGCCAGGGGCCGATGTCAGGGAAATTTTCTGGCCGGATTTAACGTGATCCCCTATTTGGACAAGTTTGTCATCCACATCGCCGGCCGGGCACGGCACCAGCAGGGTGACATTATCCGGCCGTTTTAAAGGGGCCGGGGTGGTCACCTGCCCGGGCATGGGCAGGTATTGAATCCGGGGTGTTGTGAAACCAAAAAATGAACGCTTTATCATAATTCAACCTTTTTATTTTACCGCATCTTTTGAAACAGGGTGAACATGTATGCAATCGGCCTATAACACGACATGGCAGGCTGCGCAGGCAACCGGTCCAGCCTCAAAGTCCTGGTGACAGTTGATGCACTGGTCATGAAATGCATCGGACCGTTTCAACATCTCCGTGTCTTCTACCTCATCAGCATCATGGCATTCGAGACAATTTTCCGGCAGGCCGTCCGCTTTTTCGGTGGTATGGTGGCAATCTCCGCAAGCAACCAGGGAGGAATCGTCATCCATGGGGTGGTGGTGGCAATCATAGCAGGAAAGGCCGTATTTCAGCTCGGATGTATGGGCTTTATGGTCGAATAGAACCTTTCCTGCAGCGACTTTGAACATCATTCTCACCGGTTCATCCGGGGATTTTTCTGGGAACGCTGCATAACACAATACACCAACAAACAGGAGATATATGATCAACCCGTAGACAATCTTCAACTGTTTCTCCGAGAGCATATTCAATATACCCTTTCATGTTATGCTGTTAATTAAATTTTTGTTTTTGAGCAGCAGTGAACCGACTACCATAATGTGCATTTGCTTTCAAGTTTTTATTTGTGTCAAAGCGGTTTATCAGGGCCGGGATCGAGGATGGCACACACCGCACAAACTGCACGATCGGGGATCGCATTCCTTGGTTCTTTTACCTTTTTCGGCCCGCTTGTACTCTGCCAGGAGAAAGGATTTTTTTATCCCATGGTCGATGAAATCCCAGGGAAACACCTCATCTTGACCGCGTTTACGATAAACATAAAAATCCGGATCGATGGCGGACGCTTTGAACGTTTTGGCCCAGTTCCACTGATTGTCCCTGCCAAGCAGGAGGATGTCGGCGACCCGCCGGTCACCGCGTGAAAAAAGAGCCTGGATGTAGGCCCGCCGGGGTGCATCTGCATGCACATTTAGATTCGGTACGGTATTGAGCGCCTGTTTGATCCGGGTTATTTTTTTTTTCAGGACAGGCACTTCATCCATGGCTGCCCACTGGAAGGGGGTGTGGGGTTTGGGAACAAAGGCGTTCAGGCTTACGGTGATCCGGCCAATTTTCCCCTTAATCCTGCTCGATTCAAGAAAAGCGTGTTTTATTTTTTTGCACAGTTCGATAATGGCGTCGACATCCTGCATGGTCTCGGTTGGCAGGCCTATCATGAAATACAGTTTCAGATTGGGAATGCCGTTTGCAACCAGTTTTGCGGCCGCGTCCAGGATTTCTTTCTCAGACAAGCCCTTGTTAATACACGCGCGCATGCGTTCGGATCCGGCATCCGGTGCTATGGTAGCGGTCTTCACCCTGTTTTTTTTCAATTGGGCGAGCAGTTCATCGGAGAGGGCATCCGCTCTGAGGGAGCTGAATGAAAATTCCATGTCGTCACCCGCGCTGTCACGGCACAGGGTCTCTAGGCCGGGCAGATCTGAGACAGCCGCTCCGACCAACCCGATTCTCCTGGAAAGAGATTTTCCCGTTTGGATACAGTCCTGAAGTTTCTTGATGGGCCTGAACCGGGGAGGGCGGTAAACAAAGCCGGCAGCGCAGAATCTGCACCCGTGCGGACATCCCCGGGACACTTCCACTAGAAAGGTCTGGTCAAAGGTGGTGTGGGGTGTCAGGATAGTGCTGCAGGTCCGAGTGTCTGCCAGGTCAGCCACGTAGGCCCGGCGGATCCTTTCCGGCAGGTTCGGATTGGATTCCAACGCTTTGAATGTGCCGTCCGGGTTATATTGATCTTTATAAAGGGCGGGTACATATAGACCGGTCAACTGTCGTGCTGATTTCTGGAGCCAGGATTTCCGGTCATCCTGCCGTGAAAAAAGATCGAAAAACGGGGGCAGAAGATTTTCGGCTTCACCAATGAAAAAGCAGTCAATAAAGTCGGCGATTGGTTCGGGATTCAGGAAGCTGACCGCGCCACCCGCTGTTACCAGCGGGTGGCGATGGTCGCGATCCACGGCCCGGAGGGGAAGGTGGGCCATTTCCAGGATCGTGAGCAGATTGGGGAAATCATTTTCAAATGAGATGGAAAAGGCGATAATGTCGAAAGCGGCGACGGGCTTTCCCGATTCCAGGCTGGAAAGGGCTTTAGGACCGGAAGGAGGGGTTTCCGGTAAAAAAGCCCTTTCACAGGTAACACCATCGAGTTCGTTAAGAATCCGGTATACTGTCTGAAAACCCAGATTGGACATTCCGACATGGTATGTGTTCGGGTAAATCAAGACCACACTGGCCCGGTCACCATGTTCTTTGTGGATAGTCCCCGTCTCCGCTTCCAACAGTCTCAGCCGGGACCTGTCTTTTTTTCTGGCCATATTGTTTAGTGATTACATTTTCAGTCGGCTTTGCGTCGTAAAAATGTGGGCACCTCGAGATCGCTGTTGTCGATGATCATCCCTTCCGTGCCCGGATATCCGCCCATACCCATATCATTGGTGGCCTCTTTTTTGCGGATGAAAGTCGGTTCATCGAAATCGATGCCCTTTTCTATATCCGCAGGCGTGATATCGCGGACTTTTCCCCGCAGGGGATGGTCGGTAACCTTGGAGGAGGATGAAATATCCGGGCCTGATCCGATGCCGGTAGCGATGACGGTCACCCGCATCTCATCTTCGAGGGTGTCGTCAACCACCGTTCCCCAGATAATATCCGCATCATCGCCGACCTCGCTGTAGATCCGTTCTGAGGCTTCAGCCATCTCTTCCATGGTGAGGTCGCTGCTGCTGGTGATGTTCATCAGTACGCCCTTAGCGCCGGAAATAGCGATATCTTCAAGAAGCGGATGGGAAATCGCCCGTTCAGCAGCTTCCACGGCACGGTTTTCCCCGCTTGAAATACCGATGCCCATGATGGCCAGGCCAGCTCTGGACATGGTGGTCCTGACATCTGCAAAATCGAGATTGACGAGCCCCGGCATCATGATAAGATCGGTAATACCCTTGACGGAGTGAAGCAGTATCTCATCCGCTTTTTTAAACATCTCAATCATCTTGGCATTCTTGGATGCCAGTCCCCGGAGCCGGTCGTTAGGAATGGTGATGACGGTATCGGCGACCTCCTTGAGGTCTTCGATGCCATCAATCGCCTGCCGGGTTCGTTTCTTGCCTTCGAATGAGAATGGCTTGGTAACGACGGCCACGGTAAGCGCCCCCAACTCTTTACAGATTTCGGCGATTACCGGTGCCGCCCCGGTTCCGGTACCGCCGCCGAAACCGGCGGTTATGAACACCATGTGGCTGTTTTCGAGGGATTGCCGGATGGCCTCGGTATTTTCGATGGCGGCCTCCCTGCCGATGCCGGGGTCTGCGCCCGCACCCAGGCCTTCAGTCAGCTGTTCCCCCAACTGGATGCGGACTTCCGCGCGTGAAACGTCAAGGGCCTGGGCATCCGTGTTGGCACAGATGAATTTGACACCCGTGAGGTTGCTGGCAATCATGTTATTGATGGCATTA
>JAFDAT010000133.1 GCA_019313725.1 Deltaproteobacteria bacterium | reverse complement strand
CTGAGGGGAAAAATCAAGGATCTCGTTACCGTCCCCGCAGGGACGACCCTTTTCAAAACCCTGGAGATGATGAACCAACACAGGGTCGGAGCCATTCTGGTCACCCGCGACAAACAGGTTGTGGGTATCTGGACGGAACGGGATCTCATGCGCAACACCATCGTAGAAGATTTCGACCCCAAAACCGCCCTGATCGACGACTACATGACCTCCGATCTGGTTTCTGCCCCGCACACGGACACGGTTTTCAATCTCATGGACAAGTTCCTGGGCCGCAGGATCCGCCACCTCCTGATCGAGGAAGAGGGCCAGTATATCGGCTTGATTTCGGGGGGTGACGTGATGAAATGTGTCATCCATGCAAAGGATGCCGAGCTGCGGCAGCTCAATTCCATGGTAAGCTGGGACTACTATGAAAATTGGAAGTGGAAGCCCTGAATTTTAGATGTTGTCAGCCGGCGGTTACCCTGGGCGGACTCACCATGGCTTCCCCCGAGATCAGCTGGGTGCCGTCCTGATTGTAGCAGTTTGTAGCCAGCCTGACCCTTTTTTTATCATCGATTTTCTCGACGACTTCAACCCTTGCCGTCACGGTGTCCCCGATACGCACCGGGGCCAGAAAATTGAGTTTCTGGCTCATGTAAATAGTCCCCGGCCCGGGAAGCTGCATACCGATGACCGCCGAAATAAAGCTGGCCGTCAGCATGCCGTGGGCAATGCGGTGCTTGAAAAAGGTGCCCTGGGCATAGGCCTCATTGATGTGGGCCGGGTTCAGGTCACCGGAGATACCGGCATACATGTAAACATCCGCCTCGGAGATGGTTTTTGAGAATTCAGATGTATCACCGACTTCGAGCCGAGCATAGGGTTTGCCAATCATAGGTATTCCTCTACCTTTTTAAACGCTGCATCCACGGTCTTTTTATACTCTTCACGCCCTTTTTTTAAAGCATCCACCCAATCCTTAACGGCCTTTTTTCCCTCTTCCGGCAGCCAGGTCGCCTGGATCAGCAGGGTGTTGGCCAGTGTCTCGTTCTGATCCTGCACCATGACCATGGCATTGAACGCATTGTTGAAAGCGCCTTTGTTAAACTCCACCATCTGTTTGAAAGCCTGTTTCTGGTCCATTGCAACCCTCCTTCATCAAAAGTCATTTACTTTGTTTGTTTTGCGACTGCACAAAAACCTTCGGCCTGTTTGAAACCAAAAGCCACACTCTCCTTGAAAGCCTTGAGGCTTCTCTTGCGATTACCGCTCCACTGGCTCAAGACTTTTTTGCCTTCGTCGGCGCCCCAGGGTGAAAGCTCCAGGTAAGATCCGGCTGTTTTTTCTCCATATCCCTGAAATTTTTCCAGAAGATTTACAGTACTGTTTAGAATTGTTTTATTCCAGTCAAGGATCTGCTTGTTAAAATCTGTATTTTTCATGATATGCTCCTTTATTTTTTCATGGGTTCCATGGGTTCACGATGTTTTCTTTTTGACCCTGCCGGCGTGCTTTTCTCGGACAGCTTTAACCTCAAATATAGGTGTGGATGCAAACTTGTCAACCCCAAAATGTTGCATCGCACAATTTAATTTCAAATAGAGTTGTTTTTTGATTTTCAATGCATATTATTGAGTTATAAAAATTTTATCCCCTATATATGAGATAATTTTTTGCATTGCTCAGAGAACACCCCTGATTATAAAATCACAGGCTATTGAAATGGAAGAAAATTTTTATGGATGAGAAAATATTATTAAAAAAATACAGCAACCGGCGGCTGTATGACACACGCAAGAGCCGTTACGTAACCCTGGAGGACCTCACCGGGATGATCAAATCGGGCAACCAGGTGAAAATCATCGATGCGGCCACCAAGGCGGATGTAACCGCCTTCATCCTGACCCAGGTCATCCTGGAGGAGGCCCGCAAAAAAAATATCCTCCTCCCGGAGCCGGTGCTGCACCTCATCATTCAACACGGGGACGGCGCGCTGAGTGAATTTTTCGACAAATATCTGCACAAAACGATCCAGAACTACCTCGAGTACAAAAAAGCTTTTGACGACCAGTTCAGCAAGTGGCTCGAAGTCGGAACGGATATGAGCAAACTGATGCCCGATATGATGGAAGGCCCTGCGGCTATGGAAAACTTCATGCAGATCAAGGCTCCAGAATTCGGAATGCGGATTGCGGAATTGAGAATATGGAAAAATTATTTTTAAACAATGAGTTTCAGCTGTCATAACCCTGCTTTGACGAGGTGACCGATGACCATAACAACTGGCACCCCATGGATGAATAAAAATTTCTTTAGCTGGATGGACGATGCGCTGACCTACGGGACCGACTTTTTGCAGCGCAGCACCATCTTCATGGATATTCTTCGGAAACGCGGGAACACCTACCTGGAGCACAACCGGCAGGGCATGCCGCCGGTATTGGATTTCGATTACGATATCATTTTGGATGGTCACGGGTTGAAGCCCGCAACCAACTATAAGCTGGCGCGTATTCGCGACCGCCGAAAAACCGGAACTGCCGCCGGTCACACCGGTACGGAAAAACGCGGTCTGAAAAATTCCACCCCTTCCGAATCCGCGGCCATGCGGCCGGTGATCATACTCGATCCCCGCGCAGGCGGAGGCCCCGGGATCGGAGGATTCAAACAGGATTCACAGATAGGAATGGCTTTAAACCAGGGGCACCCGGTCTATGTTGCCCTGTTTACGCCGGATCCGGTTCCCGGCCAGACACTGGCGGATGTCCAGGAGATACTGGCGCGCTTTGTCGAAACGGTCAACGGGCGACATAAGGATGCCAGCAAACCCGCCATTATCGGCAACTGCCAGGCCGGATGGGCGGCCGCAATGCTGGGCGCCCTGCAACCTGCAAAAGTGGGTCCAATTATCATGAACGGTGCCCCCCTTTCTTTCTGGGCCGGCGTAGCCGGCAAAAACCCCATGCGTTACCGCGGCGGGTGTACCGGCGGCGTCTGGCTGGCCAGCCTCACCAGTGACCTCGGCAACGGGATGTTCGACGGAGCCCACCTGCTGGCGGGCTTTGAAGATCTCAACCTTCCCCACACACTGTGGGATAAACAATACTTCCTTTGGGCGCATATCGACAGCGAAGAAGACCGCTATCTTGAATTCGAAAAATGGTGGAACGGATTTTTTAAACTGACCGAGGAAGAGATTCATTTTATCGTGGACGATCTGTTTGTCGGCAACCGGCTCGAATCAGGCACCATCAGAATGAACGGCCAGAATATCGACCTGCAAAATATTCAAGGGCCTATTTTTGTATTTGCCTCACAGGGTGACAACATCTCACCGCCCCAGCAGGCCCTGAACTGGATTCCCGCCGTCTGGGGGAGTGTGGACGAGATTCGCCATCAAAAACGGGTCATCATCTACATGGTGCACGACACCATCGGGCACCTGGGCATCTTTGTTTCCGGCCCTGTATCCAGGAAGGAGCACAAGGAGATGATCGCCAGCCTCGACCAGGCCGACCTACTTGCCCCCGGGCTCTATGAAATGATCATTACGGAAACAGATGATCGCGCCGTGAACGATGTCCGTTTCGAAGCGCGTGATATGGCGGATATTCATCGGCTGGATGACGATGCGGATGACGAAGCCCACTTTGCGGCTGTCGCCGCCCTCTCCGCCGGCAACGATGGGTTGTACCGGCTGTTCATACGCCCCTTTGTACAACACTTCATGAACGAACAGACGGCTGAAAGCCTCCGCCAGCTTCACCCCCTGCGGGTTTCAAAGTATATGTTTTCCGACCTCAACCCGTGGATGCTGCCTTTTAAGCCGCTGGCTGAAAGTGCCAGGAAAAACCGCAGGGCCGTGGCTGCAGACAACCCCTTCACAACCGTGGAAAAACAGGTGTCCACCGGCATCCGCAACACCCTCGATCTGGTACAGAATGCCAGGGACCTGTCCCAGGAACTCTGGTTTCAGTCCGTTTACGGCAATCCATGGCTGAAATACTGGTTCAGCGGGGAACCGTCTGCAACCAGCACAAACGGCAACACCCGCAAGGCGGGCCGGAAGAAAAAGCCCTGAAACCCGAAGTGCGGTCGCCTAACGAGGCCATCGAAAAAGTTTTGGACATTTCAGCTTGAAATTGTCTCCCAAAAACGGAGGTTCAGCATCACAAAATGCCTTTTTACCCTAAAAGGGGAATTTATCATGAATAGTCGTCTGCTAAAAATCTTGTCGATTTTGATAGCGTTAGCAGTAATTACGGGTTGTGCGGTTTCTGAAAGACAAATGAACCCTGTCGCCGTGCCAGAGATATATCCAGGCTATTTGGCTGGATATTTACAACCCGAGATGCTTCCAGACAGTTCGGCGTTTATACCCCCGCCTCCCAATGAAAACTCGGCTGCACTGGCACTCGATAAGGAGGACAACCTTAAAAACCTGGCCTTGAATGGCACGCCACGCTGGACGCTTGCCGCTAAGGATGCTGAACTGAAATTTCCAAAAGCAGCCGAAACTTTTTCCTGTGCCCTAAATGCACCAATAACTGAGCAGGACACTCCATATTTATATATATTACTGCGTCGTACCCTTATGGATGCAGGCCTTTCTACCTACAGTGCCAAGCAAATGTACGAGCGTCCTCGCCCATTCATAGTTAACGGAGAGCCAATATGCACGCCGGAAAAAGTTGAACACTTGAAGGAGAGCGGTTCCTACCCTTCCGGACATACCGCTATTGGATGGGCCTGGGCTCTCATCCTTGCAGAGATTGCCCCCGAACATGTCAACGAAATAATTACACGAGGGCGGGTCTTCGGCGAAAGCCGAAAAATTTGTAATGTACATTGGCACAGCGACATAGTTGCTGGACGTCTTGTAGGGGCATCAGTTGTGGCTCGGTTGCACGCCGATCCAACATTCATTGCTGATTTAGAAGCTGCTAAGGCCGAGCTTGCTTCTGTTCGCGAAAAAGGTCTCAAGCCAACGCATGATTGTCAGGTAGAGGTTGAAGCACTGACCCAAAATTAATTTCGTCTCGATATTTACAAAAAATCGTAAACCGCTGGACAATGGATGCCTTCCTTTTTTTGGAGATGGGCGATGATTTCGTCTTTTGTATTCCTTACAACAATGCATTGGGCATATAGCACACCCCGCTTTCGGGGCGATCCAGGCGGTTGGTGACATAGCAACCCGGCGCATCGTCAAGCTGATCCGCTGCAGAGCCGCCCGGTTTCCGCGCAGGCACCTTCTCCCCTGCATAGGGCGCATTCCACTCAACCCAGTTCAACCACCAGGAGCTCTGGTGAAATTCAGCGTCCTCCAGCCATTTAGAAGCGGTATCCGGCAGCTGGTCGTTGGTCCAGTGGCCGTATTTTTTCCTGGGTGGCGGATTGACGATCCCGGCCACATGCCCCGCAGCCCCTAGAACAAAACGCACATCCCCCTTGTGAAGCAGCGCGCCTTTGTAGGTGGCCTGCCAGAGCGCAATGTGATCCTCCCGGGTCGAAATGAAGTAAGCCGGGCTTTTGATCGTGCCGATGTCGATGGGCACATTGTCCAGGGTAATGCCCCCGGGCTCCCGCAGGCGGTCGTGCAGATACATGTTCCGCAGGTAAAAAGAGTGCATTTTAGCCGGCATGTTGGTGGCGTCCGAATTCCAGAACAGGATATCAAAGGGCACCGGCGTGGCCCCTTTCAGATAGTTGTTGATCACGTATGCCCAGACCAGGTCGTTGGCCCGGAGCATGCTGAAACTGTTGGACATTGCACAGCCGTCCAGGTAGCCCTGTTCGCTCATCTTATCCTCGAAAGCCGTGATCTGCTCTTCATCCAGGAAGACACCGATATCGCCGGGGTCGGAAAAGTCGATCAGGGAAGCCATGTATGTGCCGGAGTGGATGCGGTCCCCTTCACCCCTGGCGGTGAGATAGGCGGTCACACTTGCCAGCAGGGTACCCCCCATGCAGTAACCAATAACATTGACTTCCCGCTGACCGGTTGCCCGTTCGATTTCTTTTAGGGCGGTAACCGGCCCCTCGAGCATGTAATCCTCGAACCCTATGTCTTTGAGCGCCGCATCCGGATTGGCCCAGGATATCATGAAAACGGTATATCCCTGTTCGACCATCCACCTGACCATGGAATTCTGCTCTCTCAGGTCGAGGATGTAATACTTGTTGATCCAGGGCGGAATAATCATGAGCGACCGTTTGTGAACCTCTGCCGTGGCAGGGGCATACTGGATCAGTTCGATCAGGTCATTCTGGTACACCACCTTGCCCGGGGTAACGGCCAGGTCTTTGCCCACTTCGAAGGCATCCATGTCGGTCATCTGAATCTGGAGCTGGCAAGGGCCCCGATCCAGGTCTTCCAGCAGATTTTTTAACCCGTTGAGCAGGTTTTCCCCCCGGCTTTCCACGGTTAGCTGCAGGAGTTCGGGATTGGTTCCCAGAAAATTGGAAGGGGCAATAGCATCCAGGTACTGGCCGGTGTAAAATTCGATTTTCTGGCGGGTTTTGTCATCCAGCCCTTGGATATCCTGGACTGCCGTGCGAATGGCCTTGGAGGTCAACAGATAACTTTCCTTGATGAAGTTGAACATGGGGTTGGCACGCCACGCCTCGTGACGGAAGCGCTTGTCCGGCTTTTCTTCCGGCTTTTCTTCCGGATTTTCGGCCGGCATCCCGCCAAAAAGCTGCAGGGAACTTTTCTGCACCAGGCCCCAGTAGTCCGTCCAGTAACTCATCTGGGAATCGAACAGTTTATTCGGATCCGCCATCAACTTCGAGGCCAGTTCCTGAAAGCTTTTCCCCACCGATGCGGCCTCCACCTGATCAATCCGGCCGGGCTGGCCCTGTTGTTCCACGAACGTCTGAACCAGTTTCCGGCTCTTCTCGTTTACCTCCACGAGAATGTCGGACAGTTCATTCATATCGAACCCGAATAAATCAGACAGTGACGTTTTGTTATCCGTCATGGTGGTTCCCCTTCTCTCTTATTCAGTTTCCTGCCGGGATGACGCATCGATATCGATAATTTTCTCTCCCTTGCCGTAATCCTTAGTCCTGTATTTTGCAATCTGCATCAGCTTCTGGGTAATCGTTCCCACCCGTAAGGCCTGGCCTTTCAATTTGGCCAGTTTCTCCTGCAGGGGATCGTTCTCGGAAACACTCATGGAGATGATATCCGCGTAGCCGGTTATGGCCATGACCGGCTGATTCAGTTCGTGGCACACGGCACCGGCCATTTCCAGAACCCCCTGGAGCTTTTCGCGCTGCAGGCGCTCCTGCTCCGCCCGTTCACGTGCTGCCTCGGCTTCCATTTCCTTGGTCACGACGGTAAGACACCCTTTGGAAAGAAAAATATTGTCGGCTTCGAATTCTTCGATGACGGCCTGGTCCTTGAACCAGAGGAATTTTTCCGCCCCCAAAGATATCTTGTAGACCGCTTCCACGTGTCTCGACCGGGTCCCCTCATCACGAATTATTTTTCTCTGGTCTTTCAACGCCTGACCGCTGACCACCTCTTTTTGAATATCTTCGGAAATCGCCTGGTATTTGTATATACGTCGGTCCACGATGCTGTTCCGAAACGCCTCAGAAAGGACATTGCAGGTGCAATTCATGATTTCCAGGAAGTTTTCACTGGCAAACTCATACCACATCACCTTCTGCTGATCTTTCCAGGCGGAAATATAGGGAATTGCCGGACTGCCCAAACGGTCGAATGCTGCCATGGTCGCCAAATCTTCTTTCAGCCGTTCCTTCAGCGACCCGCTGTAGTCACCGGTCAAAATCTGACCGCAATAAGAACTCCCATCCTGATTGTCACCGATGTTCACACTGTTGGCCATTGCGTCATTCCACCTTTTTCCTTTTGCAGGACACTAAGGGCTCGCTCAAAAATAACTTCACATTTTCAACGCCCATCCATCCCGCTCAGCGGTGTTACGAAAATTCGACATATGCCAGATATTCCTGCATTTTCGTGCCTTGCTGAACGGGCGCCTGAACTCTGAAAATTTGCGAACTTATTTCTGCGCAAACCCTGAGCTGCGACATTGTTCTTTTGGGATCGTTGGTATTTCCATACCAACACCGAATTAATCTACCTCAATATAAACAAAATGGCTGATTTTACAACACATGAAATGTAGATTGACATTTTCGCCATTTCATGTTTTCTCACAAAATCCACCAAAAAATAGATCCTGAAGGAAGCTTTTATGAACAGTTTTATCCTGTCGATAGCACTCATCTGCTGTGGCGGCATTGCCGCTCTGGCTGTCTGGCGGCAATTCGTTTTCATGAAGATCGTCGCTGTTTCCGCCATCAGTGTCGGATGTACCATAGGGTTGATCGATGCCCTGACCAAGCTGTTGCACCCGGGTACATATACCCTGTCCCTTAATTACCTGCGCTCGTTTTCCCTCTCATTTCAAATTGACGGACTGTCTGCCTTTTTCCTGGTGGCCATTTATGCCGTCTCCCTGCTGGCCGCAATCTACAGTTTTCACTACCTGAACAATAGAGAAAAGGCCCTGCGCTCGGCAGTCAGCTACCTGTTCTTTGCACTGTTGATCGCGTCCATGGCCCTGGTGGTGACGGCGGCCAACATGATCACCTTCATGCTTTCCTGGGAAATCATGTCCCTGTCATCCTTTTTCCTGGTGATGTACGATCATGAGTCTGCCGAGAATCGCAGAGCCGGTTATCTCTATTTTGTCTTCTCACATGTCGGTGCCATGTTCATCCTGGCATCTTTCGGTATTTTTTACGGACACACCGGCAGTTTCATGTTCTCTTCCGGCAGCGTCATCCCCGATTCGGCAAAACTCACTATTTTGATACTCTCCTTTGTCGGGTTCGGTTCCAAGGCCGGCGTGTTCCCGTTGCATATCTGGCTGCCCCATGCCCACCCGGCCGCCCCCAGCCACATCTCCGCCGTCATGTCCGGTGTGATGATCAAAACCGGAATATACGGCATTGTACGCCTGTATGCCTCGCTGGGCCTGCACACGCCGCTGTTCGGTGAAATTGTACTGGTTGCCGGCATGGTTTCCGGTATCCTGGGCGTTGTCTACGCTCTCGGTCAGCACGATATCAAACGGCTGCTGGCCTATCACAGCGTCGAAAATATCGGTATTATTCTGATCGGCATCGGCATCGGCATGATCGGTGTATCCTTCGGCAATCCGGTCATGGCTGTCCTGGGGTTTTGCGGGGGCCTTTTACATGTGCTGAATCATTCGATATTCAAATCACTGCTGTTCATGGGAGCCGGTGTGGTAATCCAGAAAACAGGAACCCGCACCATCGATATGCTGGGCGGGCTGCTCAAAAACATGAAGATAACCGGTGTAACGTTTCTGGTGGGTTCTCTGGCTATTTCCGGTCTTCCACCTTTTAACGGATTTGTGAGCGAATTTTTTATTTACCTGGGCGGGTTCAGAGGCGTCGCTCTCGACAAAACGGCTTTTGTGCTGAGCATCATGGCCATTGTCAGCCTGGCAATTATCGGCGGCCTGGCCCTGGCCTGTTTCACCAAGGTTGTCGGCGTGGTCTTTCAGGGGGAGCCCAGAAACCCGGGGGCCACAGCCGTGGACGAAAAAGGACCCACCATGCTGGCACCTATGCTGATATTGGCCGGTTTTTGTTTCATCATCGGGGTATTCCCGCGACTGTTCGTCCATATGGCCTTGAAGGCTATTCCGGTTTCCGGGCTGGGGTATGGCCGCATCCCCATGGAACCGTTTCTCAACATTACGACCAATATCACCCTGGCAGCCACACTGTTTTTTGTCATTCTCATGGCCGCCCTGGCGCTCCGCCTGGTGTTCTACAAAGGCAAAACGATCGGGAGTTCGGGAACATGGGGATGTGGATTTACCCAGCCGACCGCCAGGATGCAGTATACCGGCACGTCATACGCAGCTTCGATTCTTGAATTTTTCAGGCCGGTCGCCCCGCTGCAGGAAGAACACCCTGCCATTAGAGGTCGGTTTCCTGAAAAAACCCATTACCGCAGCCATGTCGATGACATTGCCGAACGTTACATGGTGCGTGTGGTCGTGAGTCCTGTCATGTGGCTGTTCGACAGGCTGCGCTGGATACAGCACGGTGATATCCATTTGTATATCGGCTACATATTGCTGGCCATTGTGGTCCTTTTGTTCTTCGTATAAATATTTCTGATGATTGAGATGAGGTTATGATTAAATCCATTTTTTTCTGGGTTCTGGCGATACTTCTGGCACCTTTCTTTTCCGCGCTGATCCTCAAGGTGAAAGCATTTTTCGGCGGGAAAAAGGGCCCACCGCTGCTCATCAACTACTACACCCTGATCAAACTTTTTCAGAAGGGTTCGGTTTACAGCACCAGCACAACCTTTGTCTTCAAACTGGGACCGATGGTATCCTTAAGTGCTGTGGTCACCGCCCTGCTGTTTCTTCCCTTTGCCGGTCATCCACCGGTTTTTTCATT
>JAFDAT010000511.1 GCA_019313725.1 Deltaproteobacteria bacterium | reverse complement strand
CCGATACTGTCTTTTCCCATGCACGGGATTTCAATGCACTTCATCATGGGGGCAATCGGGGCGTGATATTCAGCCGCACCCAGGGCATGACAAAGCTTTTCCCGGGAAAGGCCTAAAAGCTTTCCTGCAGCGGCCGCCCCTCCAATGGCACCCCAGCTTCCCGAGGAATGATAGGTCGCATAAGTTGCGTGCCGGATCAGGCCGGCCCGGATGGCCACTTCATAACCGATTACCAGGGCAGTTAAAAACTTTTCGCCTGTAATATCGGGCGTAATTTCTCCTGCAGCCAAAATTACGGGAAGGATGCAGGCACCGGGATGGCCTTTTATATTTCTGTAGCCGTCATCAATATCCAGGGCATTATTGGCAAACCCATTGACCAGGGCGGCGCCTGAAGCGGAGGTTTTGCTTCCGTTTACAAGTATGGTGGCCTCATCACCTTTGAACTGTTCACCAACGAAGGCGCTCATCAGCCCGGTGACAGGCGTCCGGTGCCCCGCTATCATGGCTCCCAGCAAATCCAGTAAGCAGCGTTTGGCTTGATGCTGAATATCTGCAGGTAAGCGGGTCCAATCTGCTTCGATGATAAAATTCAACGTGGAGTGATTATTTTCCATGCAATTAACTGCCGAACGCCTTGGCTCTTTTTGCGGCAGACCCGGCATCCGGCGCAAAGGCATCGGCACCGATATCGTCGGCAAATACCTGGGTGACCGGCGCACCGCCGACCATGATCTTGACCTGATCCCGCAGTCCGCTTTCAATCACGGCATCAATGGTTTGCTTCATCATCGGCATGGTGGTGGTTAAAAGTGCGGAAAGGCAAAGTATGGTCGCGTTCTTCTCCCTGACCTGCCTGACAAACTCTTCAGGTTCGATATCCACACCCAGGTTATGGACGGTCAGACCCGCACTTTCCATCATCATGGCCACCAGGTTCTTGCCGATGTCATGCAAGTCCCCTTTAACCGTTCCGATGACCGCACTGCCCCTGGTCGAGATCTCTTCCTCGCCCAGCAGGGGTTTGAGAATCGCGACTCCTTTACCCATGGCCTGGGCGGCCATAAGCACTTCTGGAATAAACATGTCCTCGTTTTCCATTTTTTCGCCGACAATATCCATGCCGGCAATCAAGCCTTTTTTGAGAATGTCACCGGCGGATATGCCTTTTTCCAGGGCCTCGTTCACCAGTTGGAGCAGGCGCGCTTCATCAAGGTTTACCAGGGTGTCCTGGATCGCATTGAACTCTGTCATGGGAATCTTCCTTTTTTGATGGTATTGAAACGACTTGATATCATGAACTCTACAACAGGATGTTGAACCTTTCTTTTATGGCCCTGTCAATTTCTTCAGGGATATACGCCGGGGCAGGGTTGGCAAGCAGTTGCTTTGCTTTGTCAAGGGCCCTTTGCCGGATATCGAGACTGCCGGCCTGTTCCCATTTCTCCCGGCTTTTCCGGTCGGTCACACCATTTCCGTTAAAGTATTCTGTCCGCATGTGGGCCATGGTATGCGGGGAGGTCATGAAATTTCCACCGGGTCCCACCGCATCGATCACTTCCAGGGCAAGGTGCTCGGCATCCACATCGATGCCCTTGAGGACCTTGCAGCAGTTTCCGATAATCTCATCATCGATGACAAACTGCTCGTGGGCAATCGTGAGCATGGATTCAAGCATACCGGCACTGTGGTGGATATAATTGGAGCCGCCCATGGACGCCAGCAGGGTGGTAAAAGCTTTCTCGTATCCCGCCTGGGCATCCGGAACCTTGGAGTCGGAAAGACCCGCGGAATTATAATTCGGCACTTTCAGGTGATTGGATAGCTGGTGGATGGCCGCATTCATCATTCCGCACTCCACGGCCCCGCCCAAGTAACCCATGCTTTTAAGATTTGCCAGACCGGGTATGCCGCCGTAAAGCACGGGCGCGCCGGGATGGGTCAGCTGGCAGATGGTGATGCCGGCCAGCTGTTCCGCGTGCAGCTGGGCCAGGGTGCCTGCCATTGTCAGGGGCGAGGTCGATCCCGCCATGGGGGCACTGGAAAGGGCAACCGGGATACGGCTGCGGTTGGCCGCCTGCATGATACGGGTGGAGTCGGTACACAGTTTTAAGGGGCTTATGGCAAAACAGGTAATCACTGAAATAAACGGCCTTTCCTGGAGCTTGTCCGGACTTCCAGCAATCATGGCTGCCATTTCAATTACATCCCGCAGGCCTTTTTCATCATTCACCCCGGACATGACATGTTTTGAAGAGGCGGCCAGGCAGGCATAAAACCAGTTGACATTATAGTCTTCCAGCGCGATGTCCGTGGTCACGCA
>JAFDAT010000510.1 GCA_019313725.1 Deltaproteobacteria bacterium | reverse complement strand
ATTTAAAGATGATTGTAATCGCCTCTCCCCTGTTTTTGATAAAAAACGTCTGCTCCAGTTCATCCATAAAACCGGAACTGCTCAACACTTCCTTTACGGGCAGTTTCACTCCCATTAAAGCAAGGCGGATATTACGTCTTTTTAGATCTGCATGTAGTCCCCTGAGTTCCACAACGCCGGTAATATCGATAAACCCCACCGCCTGAAAATCCAGCAGCAGAAATTTAATCGGCGTTTTCTGCTCATCCAAGCGCTTCAAAATATGTCCCATCGTATATTCGGCATTGGCAAAATAGATGGCATTGTCCGAACGCAGTTGCAGCAACTGAGGACAGCTTGGCTTGTTCAACTCGTCGGCGTTGACAAACATATTGAACTCGGGATCCTTTGAAACGCGGACAACACGCGGGCGCATCGTTTTCCACAGAAAAAGCATGAGTGACACAAGCACACCGATAAGAAGTGCATAGTCCGGCTTGGTTAAAAGTGCCAACACAAAAACGGTGACCGCTACAATGCCATCGTTGCGGTTCATTTTCCAGAGTGCAAAAACTTCTTTGGGGTGAAATAGAGTGAGCACAGCGGTTATCACCAGGGCGGCCAGAGCTGCCCGTGGGATATATGTTAAAAGCGGCGTCAGAAAAAGCAGGGTCACGATCACGCCGAGGCTGGAAACAACGCTTGAAATGCCTGTTTTCGCTCCTGAAGATAAATTAATTGCCGTCCGGGAAAAGGATCCGCTCACCGGAAGGCACTGAAAAAACGACCCAATGATATTCGCCATACCCTGACCAACAAATTCCTGATCGACGTCCACTTTCTGCTTGGTTTCAGACGATATAGCCTTGCCCACGGAATAGGTCTCGGCAAAGCTTACCAAAGCGATAACCACTGTAGGCCCCAGTAAGGCACTGATAGTGTCGAAATCAAATGCTGGGATATGGGGTTTCGGGAGCCCACTCAAAGTCTTACCGACAATGGCGATGCCGCTTTGATCCAGTCTGAAAAGAAACACAGCTCCGGTTGTCAGTATCAGCGCGACAAGTGCCGAAGGAAAATTGGGACGTATTTTTTTCAGAGTATAGATAATGGCAAGTGCCGCAAATCCGATGATAGATGTCTGGATGTGAAGTGACGGCAAGTTCTTTACTATCTCAAGTAGCTGGTGAAAAACGTATTCGTGCCGTGATACCGTGAGCCCCAGAAAATTTGGCAACTGGGTAGAAATGATAATCAGGGCAGCTGCCGCAGTAAATCCTGTCACTGCTGAATGTGAGATAAAAGCCATTACGACCCCCATCCGGAACACACCAATGACCAGATAAAAAACACCGACCATAAATGCCAGCAGAAAGGCCAGCTCGACAAACTCCGGGCTGCCGGGTTCAGCCATGGGTGTCAGCGTGGTCATAACGAGGAGGCTCATGATGGCAATGGGACCGGTGGCAAGCTGACGAAGGCTGCCCCAAAGGGCACCGATAAAAGGCGTAACCGCTGCAGCATAGAGGCCGTATACGGGCGGCATACCGGCCAGCATCGCATAAGCCATGGCCTGAGGAATGAGCACCACCGCCACTGTAACGCCGGCGGTCAAATCGCTTTTCAGAAATGACTTCTGATATCCTTTTAACCATTTCAGAAAAGGAAATATACGATAAAGCTGGTTGAGATGCTGGCTATCATTATGCGTCATGACCCTCTTCCCCTTTTATAATCATGTCCGATGAACGATCGTCTAACGCCGCTGCCTATTTTAGCCGTTTAAAAGATATCGGAAGTATAATTGCAAAATTCTGGTTGCTTGAATGATTGTTTTTTCATTTGGCAACCGATTGGTTCTTTCTCTAATTCAGACACGAATTGTAACTTGTGGAGAACACGCCCTAAACCAACCCGAAGCCCATAAATACCATCCTTCATCTGTACAGATCAAGGTGCAAAAAAATGCAGATCTCCATATGTTATCTTGGTCCGACAGCGAGAAATGTCCCTTCACAGCCTTTTGATTTATAAACCAAGCTCACTATGTTTTTTGGTACATCTAAATGCGAAGACTGCTTTATGGTATTGGAGGCGTCTGATTTTCAAATTTGCCTCGGTCTCCATCTTAACCGTGATTGGTTCAGGGCAGAAGATTACATCATCAAATAGCAACATTTAGCTTTTTTGAAATATTATAGATTTGGTCATTCGTGGGCTATGCATAATGTAATAGACTTTATGATTTGTGTTGCGAGTTGCCTTATCCCATTGATTTTCAATCATATTTTGACGGACTCGAAATAAGTTCAAATCTCTTATGATATTCATGGGTTATAGCATTAATT
>JAFDAT010000509.1 GCA_019313725.1 Deltaproteobacteria bacterium | reverse complement strand
CTGCCAAAAACTATTTTGAAGACATCAAGGAGGTGAAACCCGGGGGACATTTCCTGATGCAGCCCAACACCCTCGATGCCTGCCGCAGCAGTGAGTTCATGGTGCCCGCCCTGTGCGATCGCGGCGCATTCGAGCAGTGGGTCGACCTGGGCCGCCCCGACATTTACGATCGGGCCCTAGAACGCGTCGAGGAAATCCTGGCCTCACCCCAGAAAAATCCACTCCCGGACGACGTGATCGGCAAACTCGAAGATATCATGCGCCGGGCCGATGAAGAATTGGCATAGACAGTTGGGCAAGGCGGTTTTTCGCATTCCGTCACGTTTTTGAACCGAAGTCCTTAGTAACCATTTATACCGGTTGTCATAACTTTGTTCCGATATCAATGGATATATTATGATAAACATCATCGTTCAAAACAGCCATGTAGCCTCATGGTGACAAACGCTATAATCAACAACTATCTTCTAATTTCGTGGATATCGCAACCAGAAAAACGTTATCAGCAAATTATCCGGATTTCTTTTTCCATAATACGCATTTTATTTGTTGACTAATAGAATACCTGACGATACGGTTGTATCATCTGCGTATACAATGCCAAAAGGAGGAAAGAAAATGGTGGAAAGAAAAACAAGATATGCTGGGATAGTCGCATGCCTGATTGGCATATGCATTTTAAGCCTGGCTTTTTCAGGGAATGCTTTGGCGAAAAAGAAGATCCGTTTGAACGTCGGGTTCGGGTCGGAAGAGGTCCTTAAGACGCTTCAAACCACACCCTTCCAAGTCTCTGAGATGGGCGCGGTCTTCTGGCCCCTGGTGTACGATCAGCTCTGGGTTTTAGGGCCTGGCCCCAATTATGATCCCCTGCCTGCCCTGGCCACCAGCTGGGAGACCGAAGATTATCAGACCTGGCGGTTTCATCTGGTCAAGAATGCTAAATTTCACGATGGGAAACCGGTGACGGCCGAGGATGTCGCTTTTTCCCTGTGGTATCTTCCCAGAGATCCTGTATGGGCCTTCCCTTCCAATGATATTGAAGCAAAAAAAGATATAAAGGTCATCGACGAACATACCATCGAATTTAAGCTGGCCAGACCCTTCCCCGGCAAGTACCCGCCGGCGGATTGGATGCCGATCCTTCCCAAGCACATCTGGTATGAACACAAGGGAAGAAAAATCACCCAATTTAAAAATAAAAAAGCCATCGGTTCCGGTCCTTTCAAGTTAAAGGAATTTAAAAGCAGCCAGTACATCTGGATGGTTAAAAATAAAAAGTACTGGGGAGAGCAACCCCATGTGGATGAGGTTGTTTTCAAGGGTTATGGTACCGAAGATGCCATCAAGTTGGCCATGAAAAAAGGGGAGATTGATTTTATCGGCTACTCCGGTGTGGCCGCGATGTCGGTAAAGGGTTATGAAAATGTGAAGAATATCGATGTGAATGTCTCGCCGGGTATTGCCGTGGTCTGGCTCACCTTCAACCTGCACAAAGAAACCGCTGTCCAGGACAAGGTGGTCAGAAAAGCCTTTTTGCACGACATCGACCGGGACAGAATCTTCAAGCTGGTCTACCGGGGATATGCCCAACCTGCGGACAGCTTTATCTACCCGGAGCTGGATGAGTATAACCCCAATCTGCCCAAATATGAATACAACCCCGAACTGGCCAAAACCATGCTTAAAAATGCCGGGTATTCAGATACCGATGGAGACGGCATTCTGAACGACAAAACCGGTCAGAACATCGTACTGGAATTTATGGCACCGTCCGAGTGGTCCGATGAAGTAAAGATGCTCAAGTTGATCAAGGAACAGGTCAAAGAGATCGGCATTGGCATCAAGGAGAAAATTCTTGAACTCGACACCTATTACGAGTTCGTGTATCAGCCCACCCAGGACGAATTCGACATCACGGTTTCATCTGAAGAGCCCGGCCCCAACGGCTCCTGGATGTGGGAGTTTGTACGCAGCAAAGAAGGCGGTGGGTTAGGATGGAATCAATCCGACTATGCTAGCGCGGAAATGGATGAGACCATTATCAACTATCTGGCCGAAACCGACATAGAAAAACGCAAGGCATATGCGTTTAAACTCCAGGAAATCATGGCCGAAGATCTGCCGTGTGCCGTGCTGGTGAGGCCGGATTTGATAGGGCCCTACCGCACCGACAAATTCGAAGGCCATGTTGCCACCATGGGCGGGTTTTCGAACTGGATCAACTGGTGGACCTATATGAAGATCAAACCCAAAAAATAGCCGATACCCTTAGGTGTCCAGCTAAAAAAAAGGGCCCTTCTCTTGGATTCGAGAAGGGCCCTTTTTTTATATTCTGGC
>JAFDAT010000132.1 GCA_019313725.1 Deltaproteobacteria bacterium | reverse complement strand
CATTTCCTGCAGTATTTTTTCATTCATATTCTAAGGTGCCTTGAAAACGGACCCAAGGGCTTTTTCAGCCCTGGCCGCCATTTTCTCCGGAAAAATAAAATGAACGGATGCCGCCGAACATCCCATCAGCATAAATCGGATATTTTCTTTTTTTAATGCGTCGCAAGCCATATCGGCGATACCATAACGATCCCCAAAATGCGGCCCGTGAAAGTTAAGCATCTCCACCGGGGATTCAAGCAGAAAACGACCGGAAACCTCCTGGAGATCCGGCCGGGAAAAAAATTCAGCCAGTTTACCTTGCCACCTGTTTTCGAACACCATGTACAATCGCAATAACCCCGGTTCGTGGTGGTGGGCAAGGATTAATCTGACCTTTGTTTCGCCTTGGCCCAGTTCGGCAAGCTGTTGTCCCAGTTCAACCAGGCAGACGGGAAGGATGTCCATCTGGACCAGGCAGAGCTTGGTCTCTTTCCGGATGCCGTACGTCTTTATATTTTCTTCCCAATAGACTGCTATGGTTTCCACAGGGCTCACGCTTCGGTTTTAATGCCGGGGTCACCCGGCTGTTGTCGGCTATATGGATTTTATACTGATATCCGGGTTGAAAGGAGAATGATTTCCAGGCAGAGACACATACCGGGCGAGGTAGCCCGCGATTTGCTCCAGCAGGGAAAAATCCGTAACCATGCACAGCGCTGAGATCGATGTGGCCAGGCCGTGCAGCGGTGCTTCCAATTCGCCCATGAGTCGCAGTATCATACCAAAAAACGCCAGGTTGAAATTATGGGGGAAAACCGAAATAGTACCGACGGAGGGCAGGTATTCTATATGTGTCATTACGGTTTTATCAGAGGCGATAACATTGTTTGCTCTTGTAATGTCTTCGGTTAATATGCAGTAGGTGCCCGCGGTTGTATCGTCCCGGGCTGCAGAGCATAGGAACGGCAGGTTTATTCGGTTTTCACCCATCAATTTCAGAAAACGGGCGTTCGTATCCAACCCGCCCGAAGATGTCCTGATAGTGACCAGGGTCATTTCGAGACTCAGTTTGATACCGTCCGCCCGTAGGTTTTCATTCATTTGCTGAAGGCCTCATCTTTCTTTATGCCCACGCCTAACCATGCTACTCGAGATTTTCCTTGACGATCTCCATGAGTTTGTCCAGTTCGATGGGTTTGGGGATGAAGTCATCGGCCAGGGTGGTCTTGCCGTCCATGTGGGTATAGCTGGTGGAGGTCACGGCGTCGGCCACGGCGGTCAGAAGTACGATCACGATATCTTTGTACTCATCGGAATTTTTCAATTCGTCGCACAATTCATAGCCGTTTTTTCGGGGCATCATCACATCCAGAATAATCAGCGCCGGGCGCGCCTCCTTGATCCTGTCCATGGCCTCGATACCGTCGTAAGCCTTAGCTACCTGAAAATTCTCGCTCTCCAGTTTCATGGATACCGATTCCACCAAATCCGGGTCGTCGTCCACTACCAGTATCAGCTTTTTGTCACTCATTGGTTGTTCCTCCTTGGTTGTTATTTTTATCTAAATGGTTTGATATACGCATTCAAATTGATCTGCTTGTCTATCCAAAAGTCAATTCGAACCACAACGGACATAAAGAATGCTAAAGATTCTCCGGTCGTGGATAGAGGCCGGCTTTTTCAACAATCTCCGGGACCTTCTGTTCCCATTCAATGGCCATGATGTGGAAACCGCTCACGCCTTTGACTTCTTTGAGGCGCTGGATGGATTCAACACATATCTTGATGCCTTCTTCGGCCATTTTTTCCTTGGGAACGCCGGCCATGCGGTCGACGACTTCGTCCGGGACATCCATCCCCGGCACTTTATTTTTCATGTAGCGGGCCATGCCGGCGGTTTTCATGGGGGTAATGCCGGCCAGGATGTGCACCTTTTCATGGAGGCCGCGGTCTCTTACACCTTTCATCCAGAGTTCGAATTTGTCCAGGTTGTAGATGCATTGGGTCTGCACAAAATCGGTGCCGGCCTTGGCTTTTTTGGCCAGGCGGGCCACACGCAGTTCAAAAGGGTCGGCAAAGGGGTTTGCCGCCGCGCCGATAAACATCTTGGGTGGGTTGAGTATGTCGCCACCACCCATGAACTTGCCTTCTTCGCGCATTTGGTGGACCATCTGAACGAACTGGATGGAATCGATGTCATGCACGTTCATGGCCTGGGGG
This sequence comes from Deltaproteobacteria bacterium, assembly GCA_019313725.1. Classification (GTDB taxonomy): domain Bacteria; phylum Desulfobacterota; class Desulfobacteria; order Desulfobacterales; family B30-G6; genus JAJDNW01. The sequence continues at coordinate 6,224 of JAFDAT010000132.1, read as the reverse complement.
TGATCGCCGAAGTAAGGATGGTCACCCGACAGGCAGAGCATGGTGTCGATGCCATGGGCATAGGCGCCCAGGATATCGGCCTGCATGGCCAGGCGGTTGCGGTCCCGGGTGACCATCTGTAGAATGGGATCCAGCCCCATCTGTTTGATGATCACGCATGCCGCAAAGCTCGACATGCGGACCATGGCCGTTTGGTTGTCGGTGACGTTGACCGCGTCCACGTACCCTCTGAGCATTTCAGCTTTTTCTCTTACTTTATCCGGAAGGGCCCCCCGGGGAGGTCCGCACTCCGAAGTTACCGCCAAATTACCTGATGCCAATACTTTTTCTAGCCTGCTTTCGGTTTTCATTCTGCCAAATCCTCTCTTATGATCTTCCGGGGTCCACCGCCCCTGCCGGTTTGCCAGTTTTTGGCCGGCGTAATATCCTCGTATCTATCTTGCATGCCGAGTGCCTTCAGCCGGTCCCAGATCAGTTGCCAGACACAGTCCACTTCCGGGCTGATTTCACATTTTCCTGTAGTGGACCCGCCGCAGGGACCGTTGAGCAGACGCTTGGAGCAACGCGCAATCGGGCAGATTCCGCCGGTCAGACCCAGCAGGCAGTCACCACACCCCTGGCATCTTTCAGCCCAGACACCCTGCCGCTCCGAAGCGCCCATGAATTTGGTGTTCACTGCCGGAAAGACAGGTTTTTCACGGTATCGTCGGGCTATCTCCTGCACGCCGCACCCGCATGCCATGGACAGAACGGCATCAGCCTGGTCCATATGAACGTTCAGTTCTTCCACGTATTCCGGGTCGCACTGCCTTTCGAGGGTTATTTCCTTGATGTCGATGGTTTTACCCTCTGTCATGAAATGCATCTGGAGCGCGGAGGCCAGAAGCCCAACCTCCTTGCGCCCGCCTGCAGCACAGACCGTGACGCATTCGTTGCAGCCCACAAGCAGTATGCGTTGAAAGGGCTTCACGCTGGCAATGATTTCTTCCAAGGGTTTTCTTTCAGCTGTGATCATTGTGGTTCACTCTCCTTTGGTTTATTTCTCGGAAATCCTGTCATCGAGGGCTCCGACCGCGTTTGGCTTCCGGATTCCCGGGGCGGTCTTTAGGCGACGGCTTTCCCTTTTTTTTTATTGAGCGCGGATTTTACCGGGTTGGGTCCCAGGTCCCGAATTTTTTCTGTCATTTCGGTGGCTATCCGTGCAAAACGTTCCCCCATGCCGGCCGACATGTAGAACATTTCCAGCCGTTTCCCGCCGATACCGATTTCATCCAGAAGCCTTTTTACATAGGCAACGCGGCGAGCGACCTGGGTGTTGCCATTTTTAAAATGGCAGTCGCCTTCCAGGCAGCCGGCCACGTATACGCCGTCGGCCCCTTTTTCAAAGGCTTTCATCAGGTGAATCGCGTCGACTTTTCCCGAGCAGGGCACCCGCACGATGTTGACATTGGCCGGGTAGGCAAGGCGTTTGCTGCCGGCCATATCCGCCGCCGTATAGGCACAGTAGTGGCAGCAGAAGGCCACGACAACCGGTTCAAATTGTTCCATTATGCAACCATCCTTTCCAGGAGACCATCCAGTTTTGCCAGAATCTGATCGTCTTCGAACTGCATCAGCTGAATGGCCTTGGCCGGACATTCGGCAGCGCAGACACCGCAACCATGACATTTGGCCGGATCAATTTCCGAATACCCGTCCGCATTGATAAAGGGTACGTCAAAGGGACAGGCCCGCACGCAGATCAGGCAGGCCGCGCACTTGTTACTATCCACGCGGGCGATGGCGGCACCCAGTTCGATGGTGTTTTTAGCCAGCAGCGCCTGGGCCCGTCCGGCCACGGCCTGAGCGTCGGCAATGCTCTCCTTGATATTTTTGGGTGAATGGGCCGTCCCGGCTACAAAAAATCCCGGTGTGGACAGATCCAGCGGCCGCAGCTTGACATGGTCTTCCAGGAAAAAGCCCTGCCGGGTTCTCTGGAGTCTGAAAATCATGGCCAGATCTTCGGTGGACTCATCGTCGGCCACCAGGCCCGTGCTCAGGCAGAGGCAATCTGCTGACAACGAAAGCCGTTTGCCCAGTATCGGATCGACAAAAGAAAGCGTTACACCTTTTTCAGCGGCTTCAACCTCGGGTGGATTGTCCTTTTCATAGCGTACGAATATAACGCCCCGTTTTCGGGCTTCCAGGTAGTAATCCTCCAGGAAGCCATAGGTGCGCATATCCCGGTAAAGCACGAAAATTCGCATGTCCGGGTTGATGTCCAGCATGCGCAGGGCGTTTTTGACAGCCGACTGACAGCAGACACGCGAGCAGTCGGGGTTGTCAGGGCAACGCGAGCCCACGCACTGGATCATGGCTGCCGTGCCCATGGCCTTTATCCGGTCCGGGGTTTTCTCCAGAAATCCGTCCATGTCGAGCTGGGTCATCACATCCGGGTGTTCACCCAGCAGGTATTCGTTGGGTCTGTTTTGCAGGGCCCCGGTGGCCAGGATGGTTATACCGTGATCGATCTGACGGTAGTACATCTGCGGCGCGATCTGCAGCCCGGTTTTAAACATCCCCGGCATACCTGTGTGGTCGACGATGAAGGCATTGAAAATCACTTCGATACTTGAATGTTGGACGATTTTTTTGGATAAGGCTTCAATAAAGGGCGGTACGGTCTGTCCCTCAATGGTTTTCTGGATGTTTTTAGCAATGCCGCCCAACTGGGCAGTTTTTTCCACCAGGAATACCTTGAAGCCCTGATCCGCCAGGCTCAGTGCCGAGCTCATCCCGGTGACACCGCCCCCGACCACGAGAATATCCTTGTTCATGGGGAGCGAGTGGTCGGTCAGCGGGTGTGAGCACTTGACGCTGGTTACGGCCATACGGATGAGGTGCTGGGCTTTCTGCAGGGCTGCCTGGGGGGCATCCGCGTGCACCCAGGTGTTCTGGTCCCTGATGTTAGCGATTTCCACCAGGTATTTATTCAGACCTGCTTTTTTCAGAAGATCCTGAAACTTGGTTTCATGGGTGCGGGGTGAACAGCCGCCGATAACGACACGGTTGAGTTTTTGGTCGATGATGGTTTGCTTAATGATGTCCATGGCGACTTTGCTGCACCCGTGCCCGACAACTTGCGACACCGCGACCTGGGGCAGCGTTTTGCCGAAGTCCGCCAGGGACTGGGTGTCCACGACACCGCCGATGTTCAGCCCGCAGTCGCAGATGAAAATGCCGACCTTGGGGTCTTCGTTGCTGACATCCCTTTCGGGCAGATTCTTTGTCGTGTCTTCTTCCGTGTTTACAGCCGGATGGGTTTCTCTGGCTGCCAAACAGGCCGCAGCGCTGGCCTGGACCATTGTTTCGGGAATGTCCTTGGGGCTTTCAAACAGCCCACATGCGTAGATGCCGGGTATGGACGTTGATACCGGGCTGAACACGTCGGTTTTGGCGAAATTGTGGGCGTTCAATTCGATGCCCATGTTAAGGGCCATATCTTTGATGTCGTCCGGAATGCAGAATCCGGTTGAGAGTACTGCCATGTCAAAAGCTTCTGTTTTGGAAAGGCCGTCATTGTCGGTCGTATAGGTAATGTTCAAGTTGCCCGTGGCGGCATCACCCACGATGCTGTGGGGACGGCTGCGCAGCAGGTTGACATGAAATTCGTTTTCTGCACGTTCGCGGTACTGTTCGTATTCCTTGCCGAATGTGCGGATATCCATGTAGAAGATGGTGGTTTCAATGGAATCCTGAAACCGTTCCTTGGTCACCATGGCTTCTTTCAGGGCGAACATGCAGCAGGCGCTTGAGCAGTACGAGGCGGCTCCTTTCTGGATACCCCTCGACCCGACACACTGGATCCAGGCGATTTTTTCCGGATTTTTCCCGTAGGAAGGTCGCACCAGTTCCCCCTGGGTGGGCCCCGAGGCTGAAAGAATACGTTCGTATTCCAGACTGGTGACCACGTCCGGATTTTTTTCGTATTCAAAATGGTCCAGCCCGGACGGGTCGAAAATCGCAGCACCCGGACAGAGGATGACGGCGCCCACGTCCAGTTCCGTCATTTTTAGTTCCTGCTGCGGCAAAATGGCACCGGCTTTGCAAATATTTTCCAGCGCTTCGACATCCTGACATTTCTGCATGTCGATGGCGTAGGCCTGGGGAATGGCCTGGGGATAACGCATGCAGGTGGGTGCCCGGTGGTCCAGGCCCGGGCTGAAGGTGACGCATTCCGGAAAAGCCTTGTAGCAGTCCCCGCAGGCCGTACATCTGTCGAGGTCGATATAACGGGGTGCCTGGGACAGGGTCACGGTGAAGTTTCCTTTCTCGCCGGAAACGGTTTTAACTTCTGTCATGGTCATCAGCTCAATGCGCTCCTGCCGCCCGCCTTCGGAAAGACGGGGGGATATGGTGCACAAATCGCAGTTGTTGGTGGGGAATGTCCGGTCCAGCTGGGTCATCAGGCCGCCGATGGATATGGATTTGTCGATAAGGACAACGTCCCGGCCGGATTCCGCCAGATCCATGGCAGCTCTAATACCGCCGATACCCCCGCCGACTACGAGTATTTTTTTATGGGATGACATCGTGTCTTGATTCTTCATCATACCTGTAATTCCTGTTCATGAATGCTTTGATAATGGTTTGTCAGCCCAAATGGCAGGCTGCGATCCCGGTGCAAGCGGTTTATTCCGGCGCATCCGGTAGATTCATTCTGTTACCCGCGGCCGGTTTATAGACCTGCCGTATCCAGGATCGCCCCGAGGCGGTGCTCCCACCCCAGGGTCTGAATCCTAACCCCATGGGCCATGCCGCGCAGTGCGGCAACAGTTTCACCGGCGATTTTAATGCCCTCCATTTCACGGTCGGAGGCCTTGCGGATGCGTTTGATCAGGTCTTCCGAGAGATTGGCATCCGGTTCACTGGTGGCGATGTAGCGTGCTATGGCCACGGATTTTATCAGAAACACCGTGGGGATCACGGGGACGTTCAGCTTTTGGGCTTTTTCCATGAAGGTCGAAAAAGTGTCTATATCGAAAACCGGCGGGGTGACGATGAAGCCGGCGCCGGCGGCAACTTTTTTTTCGGCAAGATCCAGTTCCGAATCCTTGAACGAGGCCAGTGTGCAGCCGGTGGTAAAATCAGGTCGGCCATCGAGTTCGAAGCCGGCCATATCATTGCCTTCCTGAAGCGTCCGGATAGCGGCCAGCAGGCCCGGCTCATCCAGTTCGTTTACCGGTTGGGCATCGCGGTGGTCGCCTACGGCCATGTCTTCACTGTGCACAACGATCAGGTTCTGGATGCCGAGCACATGGGCGGCCAGCAGGTCCCCCTGCAGCGCCAGGCTGTTGCGGTCCCTGCCGTAAACATGGATGATGGCCTCCATACCCTGCTGTTGCATCAGTACACCTCCGGCCAGGGCGCTCATCTTCATGACACCGTTGTCCATATCGGGAATGATGACGGCATCGACCCGACCCTTGATGCGGCGTGAATCCAGCACCATTTTGGAAATGTTGACCCCTTTGGGTGTGTTCATTTCGGCCAGAACAACAAATTCACCTGCCGACAAACGTTTACGAAAACTCATAATTCATCTCTTCCTTGTATTGTTGGTTTATGTGTCAGTTACATCGCTGTCTCCGGATGAAAGACATCCACCTCTTTGAGGTCATCGCCCAGGTATTCGCGTTCGTTGGGACCCAGTATCCCCAAAGAAAGACAGATAAGTGTCCACAGATGGACAACCGGATAATTGCCGCCGTAATGCTCGCTCAGTTCATGGATCTGAGCATGACAGTTGTGACAGCCGGCGATGCAGTAGTCGGCGCCGGTGGCCTTGATCTGATCGTCCTTCAGCTTGCCGTACTGCAGGCGTTCTTCCTTGAAACCCGACTGGAGGAACCCGCCTCCGCCGCCACAGCAGTAGTTGTTGGAACGGTTGGGGGCCATGTCGATGAAATTTTCTTCGCCCACCACCGATTTGACCACGAATCTGAGATCCTCCGCAATCGGATCGCCGTAGGCTTTGCGGACGATCTGGCAAGGGTCCTGCACGGTGAACTTGATCTTGAGGTCTTTGTTCCAGTCGGCGTTGACCTTCAGTTTGCCTTCGCGGATCCACCTGGCGTAGTATTCGTAAATATTTTTAACGACGAAGTTGTGTTCGAGGTTGAATTTTTTCAGTCCTGCCAGGACTGAGAAAGTGACGTGCCCTCACTCCGTGTTGAGAAAGGTCT